>NZ_JBIUXX010000096.1:9568-10098 GCF_044744235.1 Pseudomonas sp. NPDC087346 | reverse complement strand
CCGGAGCGGCTCTGGGTTTATCGTCGAGGCGCTCTTCTAACTGGCGCACTTCGTAGGTGAGCTTGTCGAGGAACTGCATGCGACGCATCAGGCGTTCGGCCTGCTCGCGTTGCGCTGCATCATCCCAACAGGCTGCGAAGCTTTCGTTCAGCTCTTCCTGGGCCACTTTCAAGCGCCGCTTGAACACCGCGGCACCATCAAGGTCGGCGCTGTCCTGGAGGTCTTCGAGCTCTTCGCGCCATTGCATCTGCTGCAAAAGAAACTCGGGATCATGGACCGTGACCTCCATCGGCACTTCCTGCCCACTGATGGTCAGCAGGTAGCGTGCGCGCTGGGGCGGACTCTTGAGCGTCTGATAGGCGTCATTGAGTCTTGCGGACTGTTCGAGCGCCGACCGCTGCTCACGCTCGGAAGCGTCGGCAAAACGGTCAGGATGAACACCGCGCGCCAACTCACGATAGCGCGTGGCCAACTGCTCGAGATCCAGACGAAAGCTCGGTTGCAGCTCGAATAAAGCGAAATGACAAGGA
>NZ_JBIUXX010000096.1:6959-9558 GCF_044744235.1 Pseudomonas sp. NPDC087346 | reverse complement strand
TTATTAATAGATATGACATGGAATACCAACGACTAGACTCAGATGTTGAAGCTTTCGCCGCAGCCACATTCACCGCGTACGTTGGGGTTGTTGAACTTGAAGCCTTCGTTCAACCCTTCCTTGACGAAATCGAGCTCGGTGCCGTCCAGGTAGGACAGGCTTTTCGGGTCGATAATCACTTTTTCGCCGTGACTCTCGAACACCTGATCCTCTGCTACCACCTCGTCGACAAACTCCAGCACGTAGGCAAGGCCGGAACAGCCTGTGGTGCGAACACCCAGACGAATCCCTTCACCTTTGCCGCGCCCGTCGAGGGAGCGTCGCACGTGTCGAGCAGCCGCTTCTGTCATGCTGATAGCCATCGTTGACTCCTTACTCGTCGCCCAATGCTTAGATCAAGCCTTTCTTCTGCTTGTAGTCGCGAACAGCCGCTTTGATAGCGTCTTCAGCGAGTACCGAGCAGTGAATTTTCACTGGCGGCAGCGCCAGTTCTTCAGCCAGCTGAGTGTTCTTGATGGTTTCAGCTTCGTCCAGGGTCTTGCCCTTCATCCACTCGGTGGCGAGGGAGCTGGAAGCGATTGCCGAACCGCAGCCGTAGGTCTTGAACTTGGCGTCTTCGATGATGCCTTGTTCGTTAACCTTGATCTGCAGGCGCATAACGTCGCCGCAAGCCGGCGCGCCGACCATGCCGGTGCCGACATCAGGATCTTCCGCGTTCATCTTGCCGACGTTGCGCGGGTTTTCGTAGTGGTCGATGACCTTTTCGCTGTAAGCCATGATGCTTAATCCTCACTCATCAGAGAGTCGCTCTTTAAGCCCCGCAACCAAGGTCACAGGGCCGGTTCGCGGCGACTTGAAATCAGTGTGCCGCCCACTCGATTTTCGAAATGTCGACACCGTCTTTGTACATGTCCCACAGCGGCGACAAAGCGCGCAGCTTGGTAACGGCCTCGCAGACTTTCTGCGCGGCGTAGTCGATTTCTTCTTCGGTGGTGAAACGACCGAAGGTGAAACGGATCGAGCTGTGTGCCAGTTCGTCGTTGCGGCCCAGGGCGCGCAGTACATACGAAGGCTCAAGCGACGCCGAGGTGCAAGCCGAGCCGGACGACACAGCCAGATCCTTGAGCGCCATGATCAGCGACTCGCCTTCAACGTAGTTGAAGCTCAGGTTCAGGTTGTGCGGAACGCGGGCGGTCATGCTGCCGTTGACGTAAAGCTCTTCCAGATGCTCGACCTGCTTGTAGAAACGGTCGCTCAAGGCTTTGATGCGCACGTTTTCAGCAGCCATGTCTTCTTTGGCGACGCGGAAAGCTTCACCCATGCCGACGATCTGGTGAGTTGCCAGAGTGCCGGAACGCATGCCACGTTCGTGACCGCCACCGTGCATGGTCGCTTCAATGCGCACACGCGGCTTGCGGCTCACGTACAGCGCGCCGATGCCTTTAGGGCCGTAGGTCTTGTGGGCAGAGAACGACATCATGTCGACTTTCAGCTTCTGCAGGTCGATCTCGACCTTGCCAGTGGACTGAGCAGCGTCGACGTGGAACAGGATGCCCTTCGAACGCAGCAACTCGCCGATGGCGGCGATGTCGTTGACGGTGCCGATTTCGTTGTTCACGTGCATTACCGACACCAGAATGGTGTCTTCGCGCAGTGCCGCTTCGATCATTGCCGGAGTGATCAGACCATCGGTCTGAGGCTCGAGGTAAGTCACTTCGAAACCTTCACGCTCCAGTTGGCGCATGGTGTCGAGGACAGCCTTGTGCTCAATCTTGGTGGTGATCAGGTGCTTGCCCTTGGAGGCATAGAAATGTGCCGCACCCTTGATTGCCAGGTTGTCGGATTCGGTAGCGCCCGAAGTCCAGACGATTTCACGCGGGTCGGCGTTGACCAGATCGGCCACCTGGCGACGAGCGTTTTCGACGGACTCTTCAGCTTTCCAGCCGAACACGTGGGAACGGGACGCCGGGTTACCGAAGTTTCCGTCGACCAGCAGGCATTCACTCATTTTTTGCGCAACACGCGGATCAACCGGGGTGGTCGCAGAGTAATCAAGGTAAATCGGCAATTTCATGGACTATCTCCTAAATCAGGGCTGGCGTGCCGCTAGTAGCTCTTCGGCTGTCATTCGACGGCGGACGCTTCAATCTTGTCCAGGCGTGGCGCCTTGCTGTTGCAACGGCGCTGGTCCTGACGCTGGGCTACTTCTTGCACCTCACGGCGAGTCACAAGATCAGCCAAGCTGATACCACTTAGAAATTCGTGAATCTGCAGGCTAAGGTCGCACCACAGGTGATGGGTCAGGCAGGTGTCACCGGAATGGCAATCGCCTTGACCCTGGCACTTGGTGGCATCGACCGATTCGTTCACCGCATCGATCACCTGAGCCACCTGAATGCCCTGCATGTCGCGGGACAACTGGTAGCCACCACCCGGACCGCGAACGCTGGAAACCAGGTTGCTGCGGCGCAGCTTGGCGAAAAGCTGTTCGAGGTAGGACAGGGAGATGCCTTGGCGCTCGGAGATATCGGCCAGAGACACCGGCCCGTGCTGCGCGTGCAACGCCAGGTCACGCAAGGCGGTCACGGGGTAGCGGGCT
>NZ_JBIUXX010000096.1:4990-6949 GCF_044744235.1 Pseudomonas sp. NPDC087346 | reverse complement strand
AATTACCACGGAGTTCGGAATGGGCGGGAGTATGCAATTCCCGAGCATTTAAGTCAACTATAAGACCTAGTGCTTTAGTCGGGTTTACCCGCAAAAGAGCGCGCGAATGATAGCAGGGTCTGCGGCTTAATGGCACATCGACCGCCGGATGCCTTTGTAGGAGCTGCCGCAGGCTGCGATCCTTTGATCTTATAAAGAGCAAAATCAAAAGATCGCAGCCTGCGGCAGCTCCTACATGGGCCCAAGCGGTATCAGTGAGCCTTGGTTTCGTCTTTGCCCTTTACGCAGGCGAAGTCTTCTTCGCGCAGCTCAGGCAGATCTTTCGCACAGTAATTACTGCCCAGATCCTTCAGTGCGCCGCACACCCCCTCCAGACGACCATCGACCGCCTGCAGGTGATCGAGCAACTGACCAATGGCTCGCGCCACCGGGTCGGGCATGTCTTCACTGACACCGTAGGCATCGAAACCGATCTTCTCGGCCATCGCCTTGCGCTTGGCATCCTGCTCCTCATCGGATTTGACGATGATTCGCCCGGGAATGCCCACGACAGTGGCACCCGGCGGCACTTCCTTGGTAACCACGGCATTCGAACCGACCTTGGCACCCGCGCCAACCGTGAACGGACCAAGAACCTTGGCGCCCGCCCCCACCACCACACCATCACCCAAAGTCGGGTGACGCTTGCCTTTATTCCAACTGGTACCGCCCAGGGTCACACCCTGATAAATGGTGACGTCATCGCCGATCTCAGCGGTTTCACCAATGACGATGCCCATGCCATGGTCAATAAAGAAACGACGCCCGACTTTCGCACCCGGGTGAATCTCGATCCCGGTCAGCCAGCGACCGAAGTTCGATACCAGCCGCGCCAGCCATTTCAGCTCGTTGCGCCAGAGCATCCCGGCCAGACGGTGAATCCAGATCGCATGCATCCCGGGGTAGCAAGTCAGAACTTCGAAAGCGTTACGCGCCGCCGGGTCTCGATGGAATACGCTTTGGATATCTTCACGCAAACGCTCAAACATCATTAATCCTTCCGATTAAGAAGCTCACCACGGGCCGCTTTTTGGGTTTCCGTGAGGATGCCACGCAAAATATTCATTTCTGCCCGGCTGACCGAGCTGCGTCCGTACAACCGGCGCAGGCGCGCCATCAAGTGCCGTGGCTTTTCCGGGTCGAGGAATTCGATGGCCACAAGGGTCTGCTCGAGGTGCTCATAGAATCGCTCCAGCTCATCCATGGTCGCCAACTCGGCGCTTTTCACCGAGGCCACTTCCTCTTTCTCAAGCTTGGTCGGCTGACCTTGCGAGGCCAGCCACGCCATACGCACTTCATAGCTCAACACCTGCACCGCCGCCCCGAGGTTCAGCGAACTGAATTCAGGATCGGAGGGAATGTGAACGTGAAAGTGACATCGTTGCAGCTCTTCATTGGTCAGGCCGGAATCCTCACGACCGAACACCAACGCGATCTGTGCATCCTGCCCTGCTTCCTCGACCACTTTGGTCCCGCATTCGCGGGGATCGAGCAGCGGCCACGGAATTCGCCGGTCGCGAGCACTGGTTCCGAGCACCAGATTGCAGCCGACCAAGGCATCTTCCAGAGTGGCTACGACTTGTGCGTTTTCAAGGATGTCGCCGGCACCCGAAGCGCGCGCATCGGCTTCGTGATGCGGGAACAGACGCGGTTCGACCAGCACCAGTCGCGACAAACCCATGTTTTTCATGGCGCGCGCGGCCCCACCGATATTGCCGGGGTGGCTGGTATTGACCAGGACGACACGAATATTTTGCAGCACGGGAGGCGTTCTCGGACACGGGAAAGGGGAGCAAATCTTACAGAACAGCCTACCGTTAAGCTATGAAAGCGAACAGTGACCTTCACCTGAAGAAAAGTTCTGATAGAATGCCCGGCTTTCTTTAACAACCTTAGGTGACACATCCATGCAGCCCATGC
>NZ_JBIUXX010000096.1:1240-4980 GCF_044744235.1 Pseudomonas sp. NPDC087346 | reverse complement strand
GCCCGCAGCGCCAGTGAACTGATCTTCCGCTCCATCGAGCGCCTGGATACCATCAAGGTCGACGAAAAAGACGCCAAGGATTATGTATCCGAGGTTGATCGCGCTGCTGAGCAGAAAATCATCGACGCCCTGCGCAAGGCGTACCCGAACCACTCGATCCGCGGTGAAGAAACCGGCCTGCACGCTGGCACCGGCATCGAAGGCGAAGAATACCTGTGGATCATCGATCCACTGGACGGCACCACCAACTTCCTGCGCGGCATCCCGCACTTTGCTGTCAGCATTGCCTGCAAATACCGTGGCCGCCTGGAACACGCAGTGGTTCTGGACCCGGTTCGCCAGGAAGAATTCACCGCCAGCCGTGGTCGCGGCGCTCAACTGAACGGTCGTCGTCTGCGCGTCAGCGGTCGCACCAGCCTTGACGGCGCCCTGCTGGGTACCGGCTTCCCGTTCCGCGACGACCAGATGGACAACCTGGAAAACTATCTGGGCATGTTCCGCGCCCTGGTTGGCCAGACTGCCGGCATCCGCCGCGCCGGCTCGGCAAGCCTGGACCTGGCTTACGTGGCCGCCGGCCGCTTCGACGCCTTCTGGGAGTCGGGCCTGTCCGAGTGGGACATGGCTGCAGGCGCACTGCTGATTCAAGAAGCTGGCGGCCTGGTGAGCGACTTCACCGGCGGTCACGATTTCCTTGAAAAAGGCCACATCGTTGCCGGCAACACCAAATGCTTCAAGGCAGTTCTGACAGCGATCCAGCCGCACCTGCCAGCTTCGCTGAAGCGCTAAGCTTCGAGCGACACAAAAAAGCACCCTTCGGGGTGCTTTTTTTATCTCTGCAATTCAACATCACCCCCTGTAGGAGCTGCCGAAGGCTGCGATCTTTTGACTTTGGTTTTTAAAAACAAGATCAAAAGATCGCAGCCTTCGGCAGCTCCTACATTGGGACTGGGTTATCTGCGAGCACAAAAAAGCACCCCGAAGGGTGCTTCTTTTTAAAGGCATTAACCGATTATTGACCCGGCTGAGCCTGCGACAGTACCAGCTTGCCTTCCTTGTCGACCGGAATCTGGTTACCCGGATCACGATCCATGCGAACTTTGCCTTCCTTGCCATCCAGCGAATAACGCACGTCGTAACCGACAACCTTGTCACTGATGTCATTCACGGTGTTACAGCGAGTCTGGGTAGTGGTGTAGGTATCGCGATTCTGCATACCTTCCTGCACTTTGTTACCGGCGTAACCACCACCGACTGCACCGGCCACGGTGGCGATTTTCTTGCCATTACCGCCGCCAACCATATTACCCAGCAGACCACCGCCAACCGCGCCGAGCACCGTACCCATGATCTGGTGTTGATCCTTGACCGGCGCCTGACGGGTTACTGCAACGTCCTTGCACACTTCACGTGGAGTCTTGATCTGTGTTTTGACCGGTTCAACGGCCAGCACTTGCGCATACTCAGGGCCGCTTTTAACCAGGCTGTAGGTGGCAACAGCGCCCCCGGCAGTCACACCGACAGCACCCAGTACCGCACCAACCAGCAACGACTTGTTCACATGAACCTCCTGACCATCACATGCGGGTCATTGCCCGCGCTTCTCCCAGCCTTGGAGCATAAAAAAAGGCGCGAGTTCAACTCGCGCCTTTTTTGGCAGACAACCGGAAGATCGATGGCCGTTATGGACGGTCGTCGATTTCCTTCTCGGTGTTGGCCGGCGGAATAAGATCTTCCGTACTCAGGTTCAGCCAGATCAGCACCACGTTCGCGATGTAGATCGACGAGTAGGTACCCGCCAGAACACCGATGAACAAGGCGATGGAGAAGCCGAACAGGTTGTCACCACCGAAGAACAACAGCGCCGAGATCGCCAGCAATGTGGAGATCGAAGTCGCCATGGTCCGCAGCAGGGTCTGGGTGGTCGAGATGTTGATGTTCTCGATCAGCGTAGCCTTGCGCAGTACACGGAAATTCTCACGAACCCGGTCGAATACCACGATGGTGTCGTTCAGCGAGTAACCGATGATCGCCAGTACCGCCGCCAGCACCGTCAGATCGAAAGTGATCTGGAAGAACGACAGGATACCGATGGTCACGATCACGTCGTGGATCAGCGAAACGATGGCACCGACCGCGAACTTCCACTGAAAGCGGAAAGCCAGGTAGATCAGGATACCGCCGAGCGCCAGCAGCATGCCGAGGCCGCCCTGGTCGCGCAGTTCTTCACCGACCTGCGGGCCAACGAATTCGACGCGCTTGACCGTTGCCGGGTTGTCGCCGCCCAGCTTCTGCAACGCTTCCGCCACCTGATGACCCAACTGCGGGTCCTCACCTGGCATACGCACCAGCAGGTCTGTGGTAGCACCGAAGCTCTGCACAATGGCTTCGTGATAACCGGAAGTCACCAGCTCTTGACGAACCTTGGTGACGTCGGCCGGACGCTCGTAGGTCAGCTCAATGAGCGTACCGCCGGTGAAGTCCAGACCCCAGTTCATGCCCTTGTGGAAGACGCTGAAAATTGCCAGCACCGTAAGAAACACTGTGACGCCGAACGCGAAGTTGCGAACGCCCATGAAGTTGATTGTACGTAACATGGCAGCCCCTTAAATCCACAACTTCTTGAAGTCACGACCGCCGAAGATCAGGTTGACCATCGCGCGGGTCACCATGATGGCCGTGAACATCGAGGTAAAGATCCCGAGGGACATGGTCACTGCGAAACCTTTGACCGGGCCGGTGCCCATCGCAAAGAGAATCCCGCCGACCAACAATGTTGTCAGGTTGGCGTCGAGAATCGCGGTGAATGCCCGGCCGAAGCCTTCGTTGATTGCACGCTGCACAGTCATGCCGGCGGCGATCTCTTCACGAATCCGCGAGAAGATCAGCACGTTGGCGTCGACCGCCATACCCATGGTCAAGACGATACCGGCAATACCCGGCAGGGTCAGCGTTGCGCCCAACAGCGACATCAGTGCCAGCAACAACACCATGTTCACCGCCAGAGCGACGGTGGCGATGATGCCGAAGAAGCGGTAGATGGCGATGATGAACAGCGACACGAACAGCATGCCCCACAGCGATGCATCGATACCTTTGGTGATGTTGTCAGCACCCAGGCTCGGACCGATTGTGCGCTCTTCAGCGAAGTACATCGGAGCAGCCAGACCACCGGCACGCAGCAGCAGCGCCAGCTCGGACGACTCGCCCTGACCGTTCAGGCCAGTGATGCGGAATTGCGCACCCAGCGGCGACTGAATGGTCGCCAGGCTGATGATCTTCTTCTCTTCTTTAAACGTTTGAACCGCGACGTCTTTCTCGACACCGTCGACCACTTGCTTGACGTAAGTAGTCACCGGACGCTGTTCGATGAAGATCACCGCCATGCTGCGACCGACGTTGCTGCGGGTTGCGCGGCTCATCAGCTCGCCACCGTGACCATCCAGACGGATGTTCACTTCAGGCGTGCCGTGCTCGCCGAAACCAGCCTTGGCGTCGGTAACCTGGTCACCGGTGATGATCAGGCCACGCTCGATCTGTGCAGGAGGACGCTTGCCTTCACGGAACTCGAAAGTTTCGGAAGTGGCTTTCGAAGCGCCAGGCTCGGCGGCCAGACGGAACTCAAGGTTGGCCGTCTTGCCGAGGATACGCTTGGCTTCGGCAGTGTCCTGCACGCCCGGCAGCTCAACCACGATGCGGTTGGCGCCCTGACGCTGAACGATCGGTTCGGCAACACCCAGCTC
>NZ_JBIUXX010000096.1:0-1230 GCF_044744235.1 Pseudomonas sp. NPDC087346 | reverse complement strand
GTTGACGCGGTTACGTACCGTGGTCAAGTTCTGCTTGATGGAGTATTCACGGATTTCCGCCAGCTTGGCCGGGGTCATCGCCAGACGCAGCACCGGTTGACCGTTGAGATCGGCCGGAACAATGTCGAAATCGTTGAAGCTTTTGCGGATCAGTGCACGGGCCTGTTCACGGGAATCTTCATCGCTGAAGCCCAGTTGAATGGCACCGCCCAGTTGCGGCAGGCTGCGATAGCGCAGCTTCTCTTTACGCAGCAGGCTCTTGACGTCGCCTTCGTAGACTTTCAGGCGAGCATCGAGGGCTTTGTCCATGTCCACTTCCAGCAGGAAGTGCACACCACCGGACAAGTCCAGACCCAGCTTCATCGGGTGCGCGCCCAGATTGCGCAGCCATTGCGGGGTGGTTTGTGCCAGGTTCAGCGCGACGACGTAGTCATCACCCAATGCCTTGCGCACAACGTCTTTGGCCGGCAGCTGATCTTCAGCCTTGGTCAGACGGATCAGACCGCCCTTGCCGTTTGCCGCCAGAGTGGCTGCCTTGACGTTGATCCCGGATTCATGGAGCGCAGTGCTCACACGGTCCAGATCGGCCTGATTGACCTGCAAAGCCGTGCTGGCGCCGCTGATCTGAATAGCCGGGTCATCGGGGTATAGATTGGGAGCGGAATAAATCAGACCGACCGCCAGCACCGCCAGGATCAGAATGTATTTCCACAGAGGGTATTTGTTCAGCATCACGCCGCCCGCTTATGACGCGGGGCGCCTTGCGCGCCCCGTCGATTGAGTAGAAGTTGAAACTTAGATCGCTTTCAGCGTGCCTTTTGGCAGAGTGGCGGCGATGGCGCCTTTCTGGAACTTCATTTCCACGGTGTCGGAAACTTCCAGAACAACGAAGTCATCAGCGACTTTGGTGATCTTGCCGGCGATGCCGCCGGTGGTAACCACTTCGTCACCCTTCTGCAGGCTGCCAAGCAGGTTCTTCTGCTCTTTGGCGCGCTTGGCCTGTGGACGCCAGATCATCAGGTAGAAGATGACCAGGAAGCCGACCAGGAAAATCCACTCGAAACCACCGCCCATTGGGCCGGCAGCTGGTGCAGCGGCGTCAGCCATGGCGTTAGAGATAAAAAAGCTCATTTAGCACTCCAGTTGCAAATGTTGAATCTTGGGGTCAGAAAACTCAGTCCAAAGGCGGAACAGGCAGCCCGCGTTTGGCGTAGAAGGCATCTACAAAGT
>NZ_JBIUXX010000095.1:2445-13170 GCF_044744235.1 Pseudomonas sp. NPDC087346 | reverse complement strand
TTGCCGTTGAACGTCGGTGAGCAGGCGGATGATCGTCGCCTGGTGGAATCCACTCGTGCGTTGTTCAAAACCGGTTTCTTTCAAGATATCCAGCTGGGCCGCGAAGGCAACGTTCTGGTAATCACGGTCGTTGAACGTCCGTCGGTTGCCAGTATCGAGATCGAGGGCAACAAGGCGATCTCTACCGAAGACCTCATGAAAGGCCTCAAGCAGTCCGGTCTGGCCGAAGGCGAGATCTTCCAGCGTGCGACCCTTGAAGGTGTTCGTAACGAACTGCAACGTCAGTACGTCGCGCAGGGTCGCTACTCGGCTACCGTCGATACCGAAGTGGTATCGCAGCCGCGTAACCGTGTCGGCCTGAAGGTGAAGATCAACGAAGGCACCGTTGCTGCCATTCAGCACATCAACGTGGTGGGCAACACTGTCTTCCCTGATGACGACATGATCGACCTGTTCGAGCTGAAGACCACCAACTGGCTGTCGTTCTTCAAGAACGATGACAAGTACGCCCGCGAAAAACTGTCCGGTGACCTTGAGCGTCTGCGTTCCTACTATCTGGATCGCGGCTATATCAACATGGATATCGCTTCGACCCAGGTGTCCATCACCCCGGACAAGAAGCACGTCTACATTACCGTCAACATCACTGAAGGCGAGAAGTACACCGTACGTGACGTCAAGCTCAGCGGTGACCTGAAAGTGCCTGAAGACCAGGTCAAGTCCCTGCTGCTGGTACAGAAAGGCCAGGTGTTCTCGCGCAAGCTGATGACCACCACGTCCGAACTGATTACCCGTCGTCTGGGTAACGAGGGTTACACCTTCGCCAACGTCAACGGCATTCCTCAGCCGCATGACGATGACCACACCGTGGACATCCTCTTCGCAGTCGATCCGGGCAAGCGTGCTTACGTCAACCGCATCAACTTCCGTGGCAACACCAAGTCCGAGGACGAAGTGCTGCGTCGTGAAATGCGTCAGATGGAAGGTGGCTGGGCTTCGACCTACCTGATCGACCAGTCCAAGACCCGTCTTGAGCGTCTGGGCTTCTTTAAGGAAGTAAACGTCGAGACGCCGGCTGTGCCGGGTGTCGATGACCAGGTTGATGTGAACTACGCCGTTGAAGAACAGGCGTCCGGTTCGATCACCGCCAGCGTCGGTTTCGCACAGAGCGCCGGTCTGATCCTCGGTGGTTCGATCACCCAGAACAACTTCCTCGGTACTGGTAACCGCGTGAGCGTTGGCCTGACCCGAAGCGAATACCAGAGCCGATACAACTTCGGTTATGTTGACCCGTACTGGACCGCCGATGGCGTGAGCCTGGGTTACAACGCTTTCTATCGCACCACTGACTACAAAGACCTTGACGTCGACGTAGCAAGCTATGCGGTAGACAGCCTGGGTGCCGGCGTCAACGTGGGCTATCCGATCAGCGAGACTTCGCGTCTGACCTTTGGTCTGTCCGCGCAGCAAGACAAGATCAAGACCGGCCAATACACCGTTGACGAGATTTTCGACTTCGTTAACAAGGAAGGCGATAACTACCTGAACTTCAAGGCGTCGGCCGGCTGGTCCGAGTCCACTCTGAACAAAGGCGTGTTGCCGACCCGTGGCCGTTCCCAGAGCCTGACCCTGGAAAGCACTATTCCGGGCAGCGACCTGTCGTTCTTCAAACTCGATTATCGTGGTCAACTGTTCCAGCCGATCACCGAGAACTACACCCTGCGCCTGCACACCGAGCTGGGTTATGGCGACGGTTATGGTTCGACGGATGGCTTGCCGTTCTATGAAAACTACTATGCTGGTGGTTTCAACTCGGTTCGTGGCTTCAAGGACAGCACCTTGGGTCCTCGCAGTACCCCGAGCCGTGGTCAGGCGGTAACCGGTAACACAGGTACTCTGGCTGACCCGGATCAGGATCCGCTTCCGTTCGGTGGTAACGTGCTGATCCAGGGCGGTGTTGAGGTCCTGTTCCCACTGCCGTTCGTGAAAGATCAGCGCTCCCTGCGTACCTCGGTATTCTGGGACGTCGGTAACGTATTCGATTCGACGTGTAAATCGACCACCAATGCCGATGGTACGAAGGCCAACACTCAGTGCAACGACATCAGCCTGAGCAACATGGCCAGCTCCGTCGGTGTAGGCGTGACCTGGGTCACCGCGCTGGGTCCTTTGAGCTTCGCCTTGGCGATGCCAGTCAAGAAACCGAATGACGCTGAGACTCAAGTGTTCCAATTCTCCCTCGGCCAGACGTTCTAAGCGTCTGACCCAAGATAACGACAATGGATTTTGTAGGAGTGCATCGTGCGTAAGTTGACTCAATTGGTTCTCCTGGCCTCCGTACTGGTGGCAGGCCCGGCGTTCGCCGACATGAAAATCGCCGTTCTGAACTATCAGATGGCTCTGCTTGAGTCCGACGCGGCCAAGAAATACGCCGTGGATGCCGAGAAGAAATTCGGTCCTCAGCTGACCAAGCTCAAGACTCTGGAAAGCAGCGCCAAGGGTATTCAGGATCGCCTGATGGCCGGTGGCGACAAGATGCAACAGGGTGAGCGCGAGCGTCTGGAGCTGGAATTCAAGCAAAAGGCCCGTGACTTCCAGTTCCAGTCCAAGGAACTGAACGAAGCCAAAGCAGTTGCCGACCGCGAAATGCTCAAGCAACTGAAGCCGAAGCTGGATAGCGCAGTGGAGGAAGTCATCAAGAAAGGTGCTTTTGACCTGGTGTTCGAGCGTGGTGCAGTGATCGATGTCAAACCTCAGTACGACATCACGCGCCAGGTTATCGAGCGCATGAATCAGCTGAAGTAACCCATGACCGTGACCATCAAGCTCGGCCAGTTGGCCGAGTTCCTCGGCGCCACCCTGCGTGGCGACCCGGAGAAGCAAATTACTGGGCTAGCCACTTTGCAAGAGGCTGGCCCAGCTCAGTTGAGCTTTCTGGCAAATCCTCAATACCGCAAATACCTGGCTGGCTCGCAGGCGGCTGCGCTATTGCTGAAAGAAGCTGATGCCGAAGGTTATGCTGGCAACTCGCTGGTAGTGCCGGACCCTTATCTGGCTTATGCACGTATATCCCATCTGTTCGATCCCAAGCCAAAATCCACTGCCGGGATTCATCCGACAGCGGTGATTGCGGCAGATGCAGTGGTTGATCCAACCGCCAGCATCGGCCCGTTCGTGGTGATCGAAGCGGGTGCGCAGATTGGCGCGCAAGTCACGTTGGGCGCGCATTGCTTCATTGGTGCCCGCAGCGAAATCGGCGAGGGCGGCTGGCTCGCTCCGCGTGTGACGCTGTATCACGACGTGCGCATCGGCAAACGAGTGGTTATTCAGTCCGGTGCAGTGCTCGGCGGTGAGGGCTTCGGCTTCGCCAACGAGAAAGGCATCTGGCAGAAAATCGCCCAGATCGGTGGCGTGACCATCGGCGACGATGTGGAGATCGGCGTGAACACCGCCATCGACCGCGGTGCGTTGGCCGATACCGTCATCGGCAACGGTGTGAAGCTCGACAACCAGATTCAGATCGCACACAACGTCCAGGTCGGTGATCACACCGCCATGGCCGCGTGTGTCGGTATTTCCGGCAGTACCAAAATCGGCAAGCATTGCATGCTCGCCGGTGGTGTTGGTCTGGTCGGGCATATCGATATTTGCGACAACGTTTTCCTGACCGGCATGACCATGGTTACCCATTCGATTACCGAGCCGGGCGCCTATTCTTCCGGTACAGCGATGCAGCCGGCTGCCGAGTGGCGCAAAAGCGCGGCACGCATCCGTCAGCTCGATGACATTGCACGACGTTTGAAACAGCTGGAAAAGCGCGTAGGGGAAGTGACCCCCGACGGCAATGCTTCATCTGATGGCTGATACCATTTCCATATCAAGTGTGCACAGCCTCTAGACTGCCTCCTTGATTTGCTAGAGGAGTGCGCGTCAGTCGCGCTCCCAATCTTTACATAGGCTTCCCCCCGAAATGATGGACATCAACGAGATTCGCGAATACCTGCCTCACCGTTACCCGTTCCTGCTGGTAGACCGGGTCGTGGAACTGGACACTGAAGGCAAGCGCATTCGCGCCTACAAGAATGTCAGCATCAACGAACCATTTTTCAACGGTCACTTCCCTGCGCATCCGATCATGCCGGGCGTGCTGATCATCGAAGCGATGGCTCAGGCTGCCGGGATCCTCGGTTTCAAAATGCTCGACGTGAAGCCGGCCGACGGCACCCTGTATTACTTCGTTGGTTCCGACAAGCTGCGCTTCCGTCAGCCGGTTCTGCCGGGCGATCAGTTGATCCTCGAAGCCCGTTTCATCAGCTGCAAGCGCCAGATCTGGAAGTTCGAATGCCAGGCTTCCGTTGACGGCAAGCCAGTCTGCTCCGCTGAAATCATCTGCGCGGAACGCAAACTATGAGTTTGATTGACCCTCGTGCAATCATCGATCCGTCGGCCGTTCTGGCTGATGGCGTCGAGGTCGGCCCGTGGTCGATCATCGGCGCAGGTGTGGAAATCGGCGAGGGGACCGTGATCGGGCCGCATGTTGTACTCAAAGGCCCGACCCGCATCGGCAAGCACAATCGCATCTACCAGTTTTCATCGGTAGGCGAAGACACGCCCGATCTGAAATACAAAGGTGAAGAAACCCGTCTGGTGATTGGCGATCACAACGTGATTCGCGAAGGCGTGACCATTCACCGTGGCACTGTTCAGGATCGCTCCGAAACCACCCTCGGCGATCACAACCTGATCATGGCGTATGCCCATATCGGTCACGACAGCGTCATCGGCAACAACTGCATTCTGGTCAACAACACTGCGTTGGCCGGGCATGTACACGTTGAAGACTGGGCGATTCTTTCCGGCTTCACTCTGGTGCACCAGTACTGCCACATCGGCGCCCACAGCTTTTCCGGCATGGGTACCGCCATTGGCAAAGACGTTCCTGCGTTCGTCACCGTGTTCGGCAACCCCGCCGAGGCACGCAGCATGAACTTTGAAGGCATGCGTCGTCGTGGTTTCAGCGAAGATGCGATCCACGCTCTGCGCCGCGCCTACAAAACCGTGTACCGCCAAGGGCTGACTGTCGAGCAGGCGCTGGCAGAGTTGGTAGAACCTTCTGCGTTGTTCCCGGAAGTCGCGATTTTCCGTGACTCGATCCAGTCGTCGACTCGCGGCATCACTCGCTGATCATGGCTAATCTGCGAATTGCGCTGGTAGCGGGCGAAGCTTCCGGTGACATCCTGGGCGCCGGCCTGATGCGTGCCCTAAAGGCACAGCATCCAGCCGTCGAGTTCATCGGCGTCGGTGGTCCTCTGATGCAGGCCGAAGGTCTGACTTCCTACTTTCCCATGGAGCGCTTGTCGGTCATGGGGTTGGTGGAAGTCCTCGGTCGGCTGCGCGAGTTGCTCAAGCGCCGCAAGCACCTGATCGCCACGCTGATCGCTGAGAAGCCGGATGTGTTCATCGGTATCGATGCGCCGGACTTCAACCTCAATATCGAACTGAAGCTGCGTCAGGCCGGGATCAAAACCGTGCACTACGTCAGCCCGTCGGTATGGGCGTGGCGGCAGAAGCGCGTGCTGAAGATTCGCGAAGGTTGTGATCTGATGCTCACGCTGTTCCCGTTCGAAGCCAAATTCTACGAAGAGAAAGGCGTGCCGGTACGGTTCGTTGGTCACTCGCTGGCCGATGCGATTCCGCTTGAGGCTGATCGTGACGCTGCGCGTGCTGAATTGGGCTTGCCCGATGGCCCGCTGGTGGCGTTGATGCCCGGCAGTCGTGGCGGGGAGGTTGGTCGTCTCGGTGCGTTGTTCCTCGATACGGCGCAGCGTCTGCGCGCGATGCGTCCCGGTGTGCGTTTCGTCATGCCATGCGCCAGCCCTGAGCGGCGGGAGCAACTCGAAGAGCTGCTCGCAGGCCGTGATCTGCCGGTGACCTTGCTCGACGGCAAGTCACATCTGGCGCTGGCAGCCTGCAACGCTGTACTGATTGCTTCCGGTACCGCGACCCTTGAAGCGCTGTTGTACAAGCGGCCGATGGTGGTTGCCTACCGACTGGCCCCGCTGACGTTCTGGATTCTCAAGCGCATGGTCAAGAGCCCGTATGTGTCGCTGCCAAACCTGCTGGCCCAGCGTTTGCTGGTCCCGGAATTGTTGCAGGATGATGCGACGGTCGAGGCGCTGGCTCAGACCCTGTCGCCATTGATCGAGGGTGGCGAAGAGCAGACCCGTGGTTTCGACGAGATTCACCGCACGCTGCGGCTGGATGCTTCCAATCAGGCGGCGGATGCCGTCCTCAACCTGATCGGTCAGAAACGATGAGTAAGACGATGCAGATGGGCCTGGATTTCACTCTGGTTGCCGAAGTTGAAGAACTGGTTGCCGGCGTCGATGAAGTCGGTCGCGGCCCGTTGTGCGGTGCAGTGGTGACGGCAGCAGTGATCCTCGATCCGAACCGGCCGATTCTCGGTCTCAACGACTCGAAGAAACTCACCGAAGCCCGGCGCGAAAAGCTCTACGACGAGATCATCGAAAAATCCCTGAGCTGGTGCATTGCCCGCGCCGAAGTCGAAGAAATCGACGAACTGAACATTCTGCACGCGACCATGCTCGCGATGCAGCGTGCGATTGCCGGGCTGCACATTCAGCCGAAACTGGCGATGATCGATGGCAACCGTTGCCCGAAACTGCCGATGCGCTCCGAAGCGGTGGTCAAGGGCGATAGCAAGGTTCCAGCGATTGCTGCAGCGTCGATTCTGGCCAAGGTCAGCCGCGACCGCGAGATGGCTGCATTCGAATTGATCTACCCGGGTTACGGCATCGGCGGCCATAAAGGCTATCCGACGCCCGTTCATCTGGAAGCGTTGGTGCGTCTCGGGCCGACGCCGATTCACCGCCGCTCGTTCGCCCCGGTTCGACAGGCTTACGAAGCGCTGGAAGGTCTGGCGCAGGTTTAGTCACAAGGCTGATGTTTTGTTCGAGGCCCGGTACAATCCGGGCCTTGTTGTCTTCACGTTTCTGGACAGGATCACTATGCCGGCTTCATTCGTTCATCTACGCCTGCACACTGAATACTCCCTGGTCGACGGGCTGGTGCGGATCAAGCCGCTGGTCAAGGCCCTGAACGGCATGAACATGCCCGCCGTGGCGGTCACCGACCAGAACAACATGTGTTCGCTGGTCAAATTCTATAAAAACGCCATGGGCGCCGGGATCAAGCCGATCTGCGGCGCCGATCTGTGGCTGTCGAACAAAGACCCGGACGCGCCGCTGAGCCGGATCAGCCTGTTGTCGATGAACGCCAAGGGCTATCGCAACCTCACCGAGTTGATCTCTCGCGGTTTTATCGACGGCCAGCGCAATGGCTCGATCATCATCGAGCGCGAGTGGGTAGCGGAGGCCAATGAAGGCCTGATCATGCTCTCGGCGGCGAAAGAGGGCGAGATCGGTCAGGCGATGCTCAGCGGTAACCCGCAAGAAGCAGAAAACCTCGCCCGCGAATGGATGGCGGTTTTCGGCGATCGTTTTTACCTGGAAATCCAGCGCACCAGCCGTCCCAACGATGAAGAGCAACTGCACGGTGCCGTGGCCCTGGCCGACAAGCTCGGCGCGCCGCTGGTTGCGACCAACGATGTGCGCTTCATCAAGCAGGAAGACTTCGCCGCTCACGAAACCCGCGTTTGCATCGGTGAGGGCCGCGCCCTCGACGATCCGCGGCGTTCGAAGAATTACAGCGATCAGCAGTACCTGAAAAGCGCCGAGGAAATGGCCGAGCTGTTCAGTGATATTCCGGATGCGCTGGAAAACACCGTCGAGATCGCCAAGCGCTGCAACATCGAAGTAAAGCTGGGCACGCACTTTTTGCCCAACTTCCCGATTCCCGATGGCATGACCATCGACGAATATTTCCGCAAAGTGTCGTTCGACGGTCTGGAAGAGCGCCTCAGCGTTCTGCTGCCCAGGGACACCACCGAAGACTACGAAGCCAAGCGCCAGGTGTATGTCGACCGGTTGAATTTCGAGCTGGATATCATCATCCAGATGGGGTTCCCCGGTTACTTCCTGATCGTTATGGACTTTATCCAGTGGGCCAAGAGCAACGGCGTGCCGGTTGGCCCGGGTCGTGGATCGGGTGCCGGGTCGCTGGTGGCCTATGTGCAGAAGATCACCGACCTCGATCCGCTGGAATATGACCTGCTGTTCGAACGTTTTCTTAACCCGGAACGGGTATCCATGCCCGACTTCGACGTCGACTTCTGCATGGACGGTCGTGACCGGGTAATCGACTACGTGGCCGAGAAATACGGCCGTAACGCGGTGAGCCAGATCATCACCTTCGGTTCCATGGCCGCCAAGGCTGTGGTGCGCGACGTGGCGCGGGTACAGGGCAAGTCCTACGGTCTGGCGGATCGTCTGTCGAAGATGATTCCGTTCGAAGTCGGCATGACCCTGGAAAAAGCCTACGAGCAGGAAGAAATCCTCCGTGATTTCATCAAGGTCGATGAAGAGGCCGCGGAAATCTGGGAGATGGCGCGCAAGCTCGAAGGCGTTGTGCGTAACGTCGGCAAGCACGCCGGTGGTGTGGTTATCGCGCCGACCAAGCTGACTGACTTCTCGCCGATCTATTGCGACGAGGCCGGTGACGGTCTGGTAACCCAGTTCGACAAGGACGACGTCGAGGCCGCTGGTCTGGTGAAGTTCGACTTCCTCGGTCTGCGGACTCTGACGGTCATCGACTGGGCGCTGAAAACCATCAACCGTGATCGCGCCAAGATTGATGAGCCGCCGCTGGATATCGCGTTCATCCCGCTGGATGACAAGCCGACTTACCAGTTGCTGCAAAAAGCTGAAACCACTGCGGTATTCCAGCTTGAATCCCGAGGCATGAAAGAGCTGATCAAAAAGCTCAAGCCCGACTGCCTGGAAGACTTGATCGCACTGGTGGCGCTGTTCCGTCCGGGCCCGCTGCAATCAGGCATGGTTGACGACTTTATCAACCGTAAGCACGGTCGCGCCGAACTGGCGTATCCGCACTCGGACTACCAGTACGAAGGCCTCAAGCCGGTATTGGCGCCGACTTACGGCATCATCCTGTACCAGGAACAGGTGATGCAGATTGCCCAGGTCATGGCCGGTTACACCCTTGGCGGTGCGGACATGCTGCGTCGAGCCATGGGTAAGAAAAAACCCGAAGAAATGGCCAAGCAGCGCGGCGGTTTCATTGAAGGCTGCACTGCTAACAACATCGATCCGGACCTGTCCGGTAACATTTTCGACCTGGTGGAAAAATTCGCCGGTTACGGCTTCAACAAATCCCACTCGGCCGCTTATGGTCTGGTGTCATACCAGACCGCTTGGCTGAAAACCCACTACCCGGCGCCATTCATGGCCGCGGTACTGTCGGCGGATATGCACAACACCGACAAGGTCGTGACCTTGATCGAAGAAATTCGCACCATGAAGCTGCGTCTCGACGCACCGGATGTGAATACTTCGGAGTTCAAGTTCACGGTGAATGACGAAGGCCGGATTATCTACGGCCTCGGCGCGATCAAAGGTGTGGGCGAGGGGCCGGTGGAAGCCATCACCGAGGCGCGTCAGGAAGGTCCATTCAAGGATCTGTTCGATTTCTGCGCCCGTGTCGATCTCAAACGTATCAACAAGCGCACCCTGGACGGTTTGATCCGCAGCGGTGCGCTGGATCGTCTCGGGCCTTACTTCCATGACGAGCAGAAAGCCTATCAGGCCAATATCGACCGCAATCGAGCGGTCTTGCTGAATGCCATGGAAGGGGCGATCAAGGCCGCGGAACAAACCGCGCGTACCCACGACAGCGGTCATGTCGACCTGTTTGGTGGGCTGTTCGTCGAAGAAGACGCTGATGTCTACGTCAATCACCGCAAGGCCAAGGAGCTGACCCTCAAGGAACGTCTCAAAGGTGAGAAAGACACCTTGGGCTTGTACCTGACCGGTCACCCGATTGACGAATACGAAGGCGAGATTCGCCGTTTCGCCCGTCAGCGCATCATCGACCTGAAACCGGCCCGGGATACCCAGACCGTGGCGGGGATGATCATCGCCCTGCGGGTGATGAAGAACAAAAAGGGCGACAAGATGGGTTTCATCACCCTCGACGACCGCTCCGGACGGATCGAGGCGTCGCTGTTCGCCGATGCGTTCCATTCCGCGCAGTCGCTGTTGCAGACCGACGCGATGGTGGTGGTCGAAGGCGAAGTCAGCAACGATGACTTCTCCGGCGGCCTGCGCCTGCGGGTCAAGCGTGTGATGAGCATGGAAGATGCGCGAACCAATCTGGCCGAGAGCCTGCGCCTGAAGTTGCAGACCCAGGATCTGAAGGGCGATCAGCTACGCTGGCTGGGCGATTTGCTCAAGCGTCATCGTGGCGCCTGCCCGGTCACCATGGAGTACACCAGTCCTGACGCCAAGACCTTGCTGCAGTTCGGCGAGACCTGGCGAATCGACCCGGCGGATGCCTTGATTCAAGCCTTGCGTGACCAGTTCGGGCGAGACAACGTCTTCCTCCAATACCGTTGACCGGCAGGCAATCTCGAATTGCCCGCCCGCAACCTGAATTTTTAATCTCGACCTTAGCGCGCCTCTCCCTTAAGGTAGGGCGCGAATAGACAACCGGCCGGCCCAAGCTCACTTGGGACTCGACCCAAGACGGACGCCTATGAACCCGAATTTTCTAGATTTCGTACAGCCGATC
>NZ_JBIUXX010000095.1:0-2435 GCF_044744235.1 Pseudomonas sp. NPDC087346 | reverse complement strand
ACATCTTCGGCAAGCTGACCAGCTGGCAGATCGCGCGTCTGGCGCGTCACCCGAAACGCCCTTACACCCTGGATTACATCCAGCACATCTTCACCGAGTTCGACGAACTGCACGGTGACCGTCACTTCTCCGACGACGCCGCCATCGTTGGTGGTATCGCCCGTCTGGACGATCAGCCGGTGATGATCATCGGCCACCAGAAGGGCCGTGAAGTGCGCGAGAAGGTTCGCCGCAACTTCGGCATGCCGCGTCCGGAAGGCTACCGCAAGGCTTGCCGTCTGATGGAGATGGCCGAGCGTTTCAAAATGCCGATCCTGACCTTCATCGACACCCCGGGTGCCTACCCGGGTATCGACGCCGAAGAGCGCAACCAGAGCGAAGCTATCGCCTGGAACCTGCGTGTGATGTCGCGTCTGAAAACCCCGATCATCGCCACCGTAATCGGTGAGGGTGGTTCCGGCGGTGCTTTGGCGATTGGCGTCTGCGATCAGTTGAACATGCTGCAATACTCGACTTACGCGGTGATCTCGCCGGAAGGCTGCGCTTCGATTCTGTGGAAAACCGCAGAAAAAGCGCCGGATGCTGCTGAAGCGATGGGCATCACTGCCGAGCGTTTGAAAGGTCTGGGCATCGTCGACAAAGTGATCGGCGAGCCTTTGGGCGGCGCTCACCGCGATCCGGCTACGGCTGCTGCTTCGATCCGCGCAGAGCTGACCTCGCAACTGGCGATGCTGAAGAAGTTCGATAACGAAGCGCTGTTGAAGCGCCGTTATGATCGACTGATGAGCTACGGTCTCTAAAACGACTGCGCAATACCCCTGTAGGAGCTGCCGAAGGCTGCGATCTTTTGACTTTGTCTTTTTAAAAACAAGATCAACAGATCGCAGCCTGCGGCAGCTCCTACAGGGATTTATGAGAAGCGACCCATCTCTATGAATCCTTTGAAGGGTGATTTGCCGTCGCGGCTTCTGCTGAATCTCGAGCCTTGGCGCAATGCCGGGACCTGGCGCATCGCTTTTTCCGGTGGCCTCGATTCCACCGTACTTCTGCATCTGCTTGTCCATCTGGCTAAAACCCAATCCCTGCCGGCACTGAGTGCTATCCATGTCCACCACGGCCTTCAGGCTGCGGCTGATGCGTGGCCGCAGCATTGTCAGGCGGTCTGCGATGCGTTGGGTGTTCCGCTGCAGATCGTGCGAGTGAAGGTAAAAGCGGGGGCGAGTCTGGAGCAGGCGGCGCGGGAGGCGCGCTATGCAGCGTTCAGCGACGTGACTCTTGCCGATGACTTGCTGCTGACCGGGCAGCACCGCGACGATCAGGCGGAAACCCTGCTGTTTCGTCTGCTGCGTGGCGCAGGTGTGCGAGGGCTTTCGGGTATGCCGACTCAGCGTCCGTTGGGGCAGGGCAGGCTGGTACGGCCGTTGCTCGACATCACCCGAGCGGAGTTGGAGGCCTACGCACAGGCACACCAACTGCGCTGGATCGAAGACCCGTCAAATCAGGACCGGCAGTTTTCCCGCAACTATCTGCGCCATCAGGTGATGCCGCTGCTGACAGATCGTTGGCCGCAGGCTCAGGCAAGTATGGCTCGCAGCGCTGCGCATCTGCGCGAGGCGCAAGGTTTACTGGATGAGTTGGCGCAGATCGATCTCACGCAAGCCACCACGCCGAGCGAATTCGAATGGCTGGGGCTGCCATCGCTGGAACTGACGCCACTGATGGAGTTGTCCGTCGCCCGTCAGCGCAACCTGCTCAGCCACTGGCTCGAACCGTTGACTCGACTGCCCGACACCGACCATTGGTCGGGTTGCACGGATCTCATTAATGCGACTCAGGATGCATCGCCAGTCTGGCGTCTGGCCGATGGCGAGTTGCATCGCAGTGGCGGACGTTTGTGGTGGCTCAGCGGTAATTGGCTGCGCACTCCGTTGATCGACAGCCCGTGGCAGGAGTCGTCGCGAGCGCTACGCTTGGCGGATAACGGTCGCATCATGTTGATCGGGGAGGCGCCTGCCGGGCCATTGCTGATTCGCTACCGGCAGGGCGGCGAGGTGATGCATCTGGCGGATCGCGGCCATCGTGATCTCAAGCGGCTGCTCAATGAGCGCGTGGTGCCGGCCTTCGTCCGTGGCAGATTGCCGCTGCTGTTTCGCGGCGAAGAATTGCTCGCGGTGGCGAATCTGTCGGGACTCGACGGCAACCCGCAGGAAGGCTGGCGTTTGCATTGGGACCCTTTGCACGAAGATCAAGGTTTGAGATGAAGGGGGCATTCCGGTAGACTACGCTCCCTTCTTGATACAACTTCTGTGGATTCGCCTGAATTGCAGGAGTGTGGGGGGGGGGGGGGGGGAGTGGTGGGCGGGGGGGGTGGGGGTGGGGGGGGGGGGGGAGGGGGCGTTGGGGGGCGGGATGGGTGAGACTTGAGGGGCTGTGTG
>NZ_JBIUXX010000094.1:1900-13788 GCF_044744235.1 Pseudomonas sp. NPDC087346 | reverse complement strand
CGGTGGTCACCGGAGAAACGGATGCCGCCGTCGGCGATCAACGGAACGCCAGTGCCTTCAAGGGCAGCGGCAACGTTGGCGATGGCACTGATTTGCGGAACGCCGACACCGGCGACGATGCGCGTGGTGCAGATCGAGCCAGGGCCGATACCGACCTTGACTGCGTCAGCGCCTGCTTCGGCCAGAGCCTTGGCAGCGGCGCCGGTGGCGATGTTGCCGCCGATCACCTGCACATCAGGGAAATTCTGTTTGACCCAGCGAACGCGGTCGATCACGCCTTTGGAGTGACCGTGTGCGGTGTCGACCACCACCACGTCTACACCGGCATTGACCAGAGCGGCAACGCGGTCACCGGTGTCTTTACCGGTACCGACTGCAGCGCCAACGCGCAGACGACCTTGATCGTCCTTGCTGGCCAGCGGGTAAGCCTTGGCTTTTTCGATGTCGTTGACGGTCATCATGCCTTTGAGGGCGAATTTGTCGTCGACGATCAGCACGCGCTCGATGCGGTGCTTGTGCAGCAGTTCACGGGCTTCGTTCTTGCTGGCGCCTTCCTTGATCGTGACCAGACGCTCTTTCGGCGTCATGACTTCACGGACAGTGGCGTCCAGACGGTTTTCGAAGCGTACGTCACGGGAAGTGACGATGCCGACCAGGTCGCCATCGTGCAGCACCGGAACGCCGGAAATGTTATGCATGCGGGTCAGTTCGAACAGATCACGCACGGTAGCATCGGCTTCGATGGTGATCGGATCCTTGACAACACCGGCTTCGAACTTCTTGACCTTGCGCACTTCGGCAGCTTGCTGCTCGATGGTCATGTTCTTGTGGATAATGCCGATGCCACCTTCCTGAGCCATGGCAATTGCCAGACGGGCTTCAGTCACGGTGTCCATGGCGGCAGAAACCAGAGGAATGTTCAGCTCGATGCCACGGGTAAGGCGGGTTTTCAGACTGACTTCGTTAGGAAGCACCTCGGAATAACCGGGCACTAGGAGAATGTCGTCGAAGGTCAAAGCTTCTTGGCTGATACGCAGCATCGCGGGGGCTCCCGAGCGGGAAAATGGAAGCGCGCCATTATAGTCAGACACCCCTTCGGGTTCAATGTAAAACTCTGTCTAATTCAGCATTACTGATATACGGAAATCCGCTCTGTGTAGGAGCTGCCGCAGGCTGCGATCTTTTGATCTGGTTTTTCAGGAATCAAAATCAAAAAGATCGCAGCCTGCGGCAGCTCCTACATGTTCAGAGTTCGACCTTTACCCAGCTCACCGGCAGGTCCAGCCAGTCGGCAAATTCGTCGATAAAGCTCTGTTTGAAGCCTGCTTCCAGCCAGTTGTTGAAGATAAATCCCAGGTTGGAAAAGCCGCACGGCTGCAAAAACAGAAAGCCGTTGATGTCATCTTCATGTCCGCATTCCGGGCAGGTAAAGTTGTCGGTGCGCCCTGGCATCCAGTCTTCGAGGCTTTCAAACAGCGCTTCGCCGACTTCTTTGCGGCACTCGGCACAACCTGCTTCTTCGAGAAAACCCTTGGCCGGGGTGTAGATGCAACGCTTGGTGATGATCTCCAGGCCATTGATCGGCTCGCCGAACGGCAACGCTTCCGGGTGCAACACCACCGCACGTGCGCCGTCGGCAATGGCATAGGCCATGCGGTTGCCGGTTCGCCCGCAAGTGGTCAGTTCTTCCTTGATGATGTTCTTGCGCACCAGCCAGCGCACGATCGCCCGGGCCCGGGGTTCGTGGACCGGCAGGGTGGAGATTTTCGGGACGATGATGCTTTGCGAATTCATGGTGCAAGCCTGCTGCAAATTCCGAGATAAACCCTTGTAGGAGTGAGCCTGCTCGCGATAGCGGTCTGTCAGACACATCAATATCGACTGAAACACCGTTATCGCGAGCAGGCTCACTCCTACAGGGAATTGCGGCCGGCAGCTTAATCCCTGACGAAATCCGGTCAAGTGCTGATGTAACGCCCGATCAGCGCAATCCCGCTGGCCAACACCAACCAGGTCACCAGCCGCACAAACGCCTCGCGCGACAAGCGCAGGGTCAGCCGCCGCCCGATCCACAACCCCAGCGCCATTGCCGGCAACAGACACACCGCCAGTACCAACAAGGGTAGCTCGGCATACACCCCGGCGATGGCAAACAGGCTCAAACGCACCACCGTGCTGCAACTGATCAGCGCACTTTGTGTGGCCCGGGCGGCGTCTTTCGGCAGACGACTGTTGAGATAGATCGCATATAAAAAGCCGCCACTGCCGAACAACGCCCCGAACAACCCGCCCACCGTGCCCATCGGCAGCGCCCAAGCGGTAGACAATTGCTCTGGCCGGGCTTTCACCGACAGGCTGTAAATCGCATAAGCGCTGATGAACAGCCCCATCAACAACAGCAGCACATCGGATTTGAGATTGAGCAGAAAAATCACCCCCAGCGTACAACCGACCGCCATGCATGGCAGCAGCCGCAACAATTCGGGTTTCGCCACATCCCTGCGCGATGGCAGCAAATTGCCAAACGCTGCGACGAAATCCAGCAGCACCAGCAACGGCACAATTTTCGAGAGTGGCATGAACAGAATCAGAATCGGTCCCGCCACCAGCGCCGTACCAAAACCGGCAATGCCGAACACGATGTAAGCCAGCGCGATACCCAGACTGATCACCGCCCAATCCCCGGCACTCCACGCCCACTGATCCAGCAACCCCAACACACTCATCGCCGCGCTTCCTTAATAAGCCTGAGATGACTTTAGCCAGCGCCGAGGGTTGCGACTAATATCATCAAAGCCGCCAACCCATCTCGAAAAGGCATACCTGGTGCTTTCAACCCGTCAATTGCGTTACTTCGTGGAAATCGCCGAGTGCGGAAGCTTCAGTGCGGCGGCCGAGCGCCTGTTCATCGCTCAATCGGCGCTGAGCCGACAGATCAAAGACATGGAAACCCGCCTGCAAACACCACTGTTCGAACGCACCGCACGCCAGCCTCGGCTCACGGCAGCGGGCGAAGCGTTTTTGCCGCGAGCGAGAAACCTGCTGAATGATCTGAGCAAGGCCAGCAACATGGCCACCGAGGTCGGCAATGGTCAGCTCGGCACTTTGCGCCTGAGTCATTCCAGCACCGTGTCGTTCAGCGGACATCTGCTACGTCAGATCAGCACTTATCTCGATCAGCAGACCGGCGTGTCGCTGGACATCGGCAAACTGTCCTCCGAAGCGCAGCTTGAGGAACTCGCCGAGGGACGACTCGACATCGGCCTGCTGCGCCTGCCGGTATTGCGTCAGCGCGAAGGTATTCAGATTGTGCCGCTGTTCACTGAACGCTTGTTGCTGGCGGTGCCTGCGGGACATCGATTGGCGGACGCGGATCACGTCGATCTGGCGCAACTGAAGGACGAGGCGTTCATCTCGATTCCCCACCCGCAACGCGGTGGCCTGAGTTATCTGTGCGCCGAGTTGTGCATGCGTCAGGGATTTTTCCCGAAAGCGGCGCGGGTCATGTCGCGCAAGACCACGCAGTTACAATTGATTCAGGCGGGTTTCGGCATCGCCCTGCTACCGGAATCGATGCAGGACATCGCCCCGCCCGGCGTAAGATTTCTGCCGCTGGCTGACCCCGACTGCCAAAGCATCGTCGCCCTCGCCTACCGCCAAAACCCCACCCCGCTGGTTCAAAACCTCATCAAGCACTTCACAAATCCCCTGTAGGAGCTGCCGAAGGCTGCGATCTTTTGATCTTGTCTTTTAAAAGCAAAGTCAAAAGATCGCAGCCTTCGGCAGCTCCTACACGGATCGTGCATTGACCTAGAGATTGCCTTTAAACTGCGCCCCATGATTAAAGATCCCTTTGCAAGACTTGGCCTGGACCGTGAGGTTCTGACCGTCAGCCAGCTCAACGGCCGCGCGCGGGTGTTGCTTGAAGACGTGTTCAGCAATATCTGGGTCGAAGGCGAAATCTCCAACCTCGCCCGACCTGCGTCCGGCCACATCTATTTCACGCTCAAGGACAGTGGCGCGCAGGTGCGTTGCGCACTGTTTCGCCAGAACGCGGCGCGGGTGCGTCAGGCGCTGAAGGACGGTCTGGCGGTCAAAGTGCGCGGCAAGGTTTCGCTGTTCGAAGGTCGTGGCGACTATCAGTTGATCCTCGACACCGTGGAACCGGCCGGTGACGGCGCGTTGCGGCTGGCTTTCGATGCATTGAAAGAAAAGCTCAGCGCCGAGGGTCTGTTCAGCGCCGAACGCAAAGTGCCGCTGCCCGCGCACCCGCAACGCATAGGCATCATCAGTTCGCCAACCGGCGCAGTGATTCGCGACATCATCAGCGTGTTCCGCCGTCGTGCGCCGCAGGTGCAACTGACGCTGATCCCGACTGCCGTGCAAGGTCGCGAGGCCACCGCACAAATCGTCCGTGCGCTGAAACTGGCGGATGCCCGTGGATTTGACGCGTTGATCCTCGCCCGTGGCGGCGGCTCGCTGGAGGATCTCTGGTGCTTCAACGAAGAGGCTGTGGCCCGGGCGGTTGATGCCTGTGTGACGCCGATTGTCAGCGCCGTCGGCCATGAAACCGACGTGTCGATCAGCGACTTTGTCGCTGACGTCCGCGCCCCGACGCCTTCCGCCGCTGCCGAATTGCTCGCCCCGGATTCCAGTGATCTGGTGCGCCGCGTTGAAAGCCTGCATCGGCGGCTGGTGATGCGCATGCGTGATCGCTTGATGCGTGATCGCCTGCGTCTGGAAGGCATTTCCCGCCGCCTGCGCCATCCCGGCGAACGCCTGCGTCAGCAAGCGCAGCGTCTGGATGATCTGGACATGCGCATGCGCCGTGCTTTCGAGCGCAGTCTCAATACCCGTCGCGAACGCCTGATCCGCCTCGAAACCCGTCTCGCCGGGCAACATCCGGGACGGCAACTGGCGCTGTTGCGTCAACGTCTCGACAGCCTCGCCGAACGCCTGCCGCGTGCCATCCGCGAGGGCCTGAAAAGCCGTCGCCTGCAACTACACAGTCAGATGCAGACGTTGCATGTGGTCAGCCCGCTGGCGACCCTAGGCCGTGGTTACAGCATTTTGCTGGATGAGCGCGGCAACGCGATTCGCAATGCAGCGCAGACCCATACCGGCCAGCGCCTGAAAGCCAAGCTCGGCGAAGGCGAACTGCAAGTGCGCGTCGAGGACAACCACCTCACGCCTGTCACCCTCTCTTTACTGGACTGATCCATGCCGCGTTTTCTGGCTCCACTGTTTCTGCTGTGCCTGACCTTCAACGCCCACGCCGACAGCTACATCACCCGGCTGCTGAACAAACCGGTGCCGGGCGGTGTGGCGGTGGTCGATCTGGGCGCGGCTGCACAAGCGCCGAAAGCCACGTATCAAGGCAAACCGGTGTTGGTGGTCAAGGAACAGAACAACTGGCTGGCGATTGTCGGCGTGCCGTTGACGGTCAAACCCGGCGCCCAGCAAATCAGCAGCGGCGGACGCAATCTGCCGTTCACCGTCGGCAACAAGAAATACCCGGAACAACACATCACCCTGAAGAACAAACAGCAGGTGAATCCGGATCAGTCGAACCTCAAGCGCATCGAAGGCGAGTTGGCCGAACAGATCAAGGCTTACCGCAGCTTCAGCCCGAATACGCCGAGCAACCTGCTGCTGGACAAACCGGTCAACGGGCCGCTGTCGAGCAAGTTTGGCGTGCGCCGGTTCTTCAATGGCGAAGAACGCAATCCTCACGCGGGCCTAGACTTTGCGGTGCCGGCCGGCACGCCGATCAAGACTCCGGCGGCGGGCAAGGTGATTTTGATCGGCAATTACTTCTTCAATGGCAACACGGTGTTTGTCGATCATGGTCAGGGCTTTATCAGCATGTTCTGTCACATGTCGAAGATCGACGTGAAGGTCGGCGATCAACTGGCACGCGGTGGTGTGGTGGGCAAGGTGGGTTCGACTGGGCGTGCGACCGGGCCGCACATGCACTGGAACGTCAGCCTGAATGATGCGCGGGTTGATCCGGCAATCTTCATTGGTGCGTTCCAACCCTGATTGATTTACTGATGACACCGGCCTCATCGCTAGCAGGCTAGCTCCCACAGGGTATTTGTGTGGTTGTGGGAGCCAGCCTGCTGGCGATGACTGACTCAACGTCACCGCAAATCCTTCTAAAACCCCACCACCCTCAATTGCGCACCAGTCCAACCCCGCGCAAACATCAATACAATCACGATCATTACGCACAATAAAATCTCGCAAAACCCCGCTTTTCGAGTATTCCTCTCAATTTTTTTCGACCGCTTGCCATCCTCCCCCCTCGCGGTTAGGGTTGAAAGCATGAAAACCTCTCACACCCTTATTCAGCTTCGCCAGCACCGCAGTCTGTGCCTCGTTAGTGCACGACTGCCGGGCTGAATCGCTGCGCCTCGTCCCAAGCTTTTCCCCGAACATTCGTTCCACCGGCAGGCCGCCTCTTTTCGGCCCAGACAATAAGGAATTTCCCGATGAGCATGCTCAAAGACCCGTCTTCGAAATACCGCGCGTTTCCCGTCATCAACCTGCCGGATCGCACCTGGCCGTCGAAAACCATCGACACCGCGCCGATCTGGTGCAGCTCCGACCTGCGTGACGGCAACCAGTCGCTGATCGAGCCGATGGACGCGGTAAAGAAGCTGCGCTTCTGGAAAACCCTGGTGCAGGTTGGCGTTAAAGAAATCGAAGCTTCGTTCCCGGCCGCTTCGCAAACCGACTTCGACTTCGTGCGTACGCTGATCGAAGACGGCCATATCCCGGACGACACCACCATTCAGGTGCTGACCCAGGGCCGCGAAGACTTGATCGAGCGCACCTTCGAATCCCTGCGCGGAGCGAAGAAAGCCATCGTTCACCTGTACAACGCCACGTCGCCATCCTTCCGTCGCATTGTCTTCAACCAAGACAAGGACGGCATCAAGGCCATCGCGGTCAACGCTGCCAAGCTGTTCGTCAAATACGCCGCCCAGCAGCCCGACACCGAGTGGACCTTCGAATACTCGCCAGAAACCTTCAGCGCCACCGAGCTGGAGTTCGCCAAGGAAGTCTGTGATGCGGTGATCGAGGTCTGGAACCCGACGCCTGAGCACAAGATGATCCTCAACCTGCCAGCCACTGTTGAGTGCGCGACGCCAAACATCTACGCCGACCAGATCGAGTGGTTCGGCCGCAACATCAATCGTCGTGACAGCGTGATCATCAGCCTGCACACCCACAACGACCGTGGCACTGGCGTAGCCGCCACCGAGCTGGGCCTGATGGCCGGCGCCGACCGTGTCGAAGGCTGCCTGTTCGGCAACGGCGAGCGTACCGGTAACGTCGATCTGGTCACCGTGGCATTGAACATGTACACCCAGGGCATCAACCCTGAGCTGGACTTCTCCGACATCGACGGCGTACGCAAAGTTGTCGAAGAGTGCAACCAGATCCAGGTTCACCCGCGTCACCCGTATGTTGGCGATCTGGTGCACACCGCGTTCTCCGGCTCGCACCAGGACGCGATCCGCAAGGGCTTCAGCCAGCAGAAACCGGATACCTTGTGGGAAGTGCCGTACCTGCCGATCGACCCGGCCGACATTGGCCGCAGCTACGAAGCAGTGATCCGCGTGAACAGCCAGTCGGGCAAGGGCGGCATCGCTTACTTGCTGGAGCAGGAATACGGCATCAGCCTGCCACGTCGCATGCAGATCGAGTTCAGCCAGGTGGTGCAGCGTGAAACCGACCGTCTGGGGCTGGAGATGACCGCCAAGCAGATTCACTCGCTGTTGATCAGCGAATACCTGCAAGCCAACACCCCGTACGCGCTGGTCAGCCATCGCCTGCAGGAAGAAAACGGCAACAGCGCCGTCGAAGTGGAAGTGGCGAGCAAGGGTCAGGGCGAAACCAACCTGCACTGGCGCGGCAAAGGCAACGGCGCGCTGGAAGCACTGGTCGCCGGCCTGCCGATTCCGGTGGAGATCATGGACTACAACGAACACGCGATCGGCGCGGGCACCAACGCCAAAGCGGCGGCCTACATCGAGCTGCGTGTGAACGGCGAACGTGCGGTACACGGCGTGGGCATCGATGAAAACATCACCACCGCCAGCTTCAAGGCGCTGTTCAGTGCTCTGAACCGCTCCCTGAGCCAGCCGGAAGCGAAAGCGGCGTAAGCGTTCGCTGAAATGCAAAAGGCCCCGGAGTGAAAACTTCGGGGCCTTTTTTTGCCTGATGGTTTTGTATCGAAGCTGATGCCCTCTTCGCGAGCAGGCTCACTCCTACAGTGGATTTGTGTTGCGAATACCATCACTTGTAGGAGTGAGCCTGCTCGCGATAGAGGCAGCTCAGACAGCAAAAATATCAGGTGAACTCAAAGGTATCCGCATCCAGATTCGCCGGAAAACGCTCGCGATACGCCGCCAGCGCCGCTGCCTCCAGCACAACCTTGAACACCCCATCCGCCTCCCCCGCCGCCAACAACGTCTCGCCCTGGAAGTCCAGCACCTGGCTGTCTCCGGTGTAAGCGAAGCCTTTGCCATCGGTACCAACACGATTCACCGCCGCCACGTAGCACAGGTTCTCGATGGCCCGTGCCGGCAGCAAGCGGTTCCAGTGCAAACGCCGCGCGCCGGGCCAGTTGGCGGTGTACAGCAGCAAGTCCGTGTCTTGCGCATCACGGCTCCACACCGGAAAGCGCAGGTCGTAGCAAATCAACGGGCGGATGCGCCAGCCCTTGAGCTCGAACTGCACCTGGCGTTCGCCGGGGGTGTAGTGATTGTGCTCGCCGGCCATGCGGAACAGATGACGCTTGTCGTAATGCCAGACCTCGCCATCCGGCCGCGCCCACAACAAGCGATTGCGATGGCTGCCGTCGGCGGCCTGAATGATCACGCTGCCGGTGATCACCGCATTGAGCTTCGCCGCCTGCGCACGCAGCCATTTGCTGGTCGGGCCATTTTCAGGTTCGGCGAGGGTTTCCGATTCCATCGAGAAACCGGTGGTGAACATTTCCGGGAGGATGATCAGATCCGCCCCGCGCGCCTGTTCCAGCAACACGTCGAAATGCTCAAGGTTGGCCTGACGATCATGCCAGGCCAGTGTGGTCTGGATCAGCGCCAGATTGAGATCGGGTAACGCACTCAGATCACGCATAGTTTTGCCGCCGCTTCACGCAGCGTCTCCTCGCGTTTGGCAAAGCACAGACGCACCAGGCGCTGGCCTTCGGGTGGATTCTGGTAGAACACCGACACCGGAATACTCGCAACGCCGTGTTCGCGGGTCATCCACATCGCCATCTCGACATCGTTCAGGTCGGGACGGATTTGCGAATAATCGACCAACTGGAAGTAGGTGCCGGTGACGCGAGTGAAAGTGAATCGCGACGGTGCCAGCAGATCGCAGAACAGATCACGCTTGGCCTGATAGAACGCCGGCAGCTCTTCGACGTGTTCCGGGTGTTCGGCCATGTAATCGGCCAGTGCATATTGCAGCGGTGTCACGCCGCAGAAACTGACGTACTGGTGCACTTTGCGCAGTTCGGCGGTCAGCGCCGGTGGCGCGACCACGTAACCAGTTTTCCAGCCGGTAACGTGGTAAGTCTTGCCGAACGAGCTGACCACAAAGGCACGCTGATACAGCTCTTCATGAGCCAATACACTGACATGCGGCACGCCGTCGAACACCAGATGTTCGTAGACCTCATCGCTGATCACGTAGATATCGCGATCACGGATCAACGCTGCCAATTGGTCGAGTTCAGCCCGGCTGATCAACGCGCCGCTCGGGTTGTGCGGGGTGTTGAGAATGATCATCCGCGTACGGGGACTGAGTGCCGCGCCGAGCTTGTCGAAATCGATGGAGAAGTCATTCAGGCCAAGCTGCACATGCACGCAACGACCGCCGGCCAACTCTACCGCTGGCTCGTAGCTGTCATAGGCCGGGTCGAAAACGATAACTTCGTCGCCGTTGTGGATAACTGCTTGAATGGCACAGAAGATCGCCTGAGTCGCGCCGGGCGTTACCGTGACTTCAGTGTCCGCATTCACCTTGACGCCATAACTGCGGGCGATCTTCGCTGCGATCTGCTCGCGCAGCGCTGGCAGGCCGGTCATTGGCGAATACTGGTTATGGCCACTGGCGATGTGCCGACCCACCGCGTCACGCAACGACTGCGGGCCGTCGAAATCAGGGAAACCCTGGGACAGGTTGATCGCTCCGGTCTGCGCCGCGAGCTGAGACATCTGCGTGAAAATAGTGATGCCGACATTCGGCAGCTTACTGGTGATCATCGGGGGTTCCCTGCTCTGCTCCCCGCTCTGACGACGGCACGGGAGAGCCCGAGGATAGCCCATCCGGCGCCCATAAAAAAAGGGCGCTCTGGCGAGCACCCTTTTTATCGCCGAACCCTGTAGGAGCTGCCGCAGGCTGCGATCTTTTGATCTTGTTTTTAAATCAAAATCAAAAGATCGCAGCCTGCGGCAGCTCCTACATGAAGCAATGGATTACTTCTTGTCGCGGCGCTTCTTGCTGGCTTTCTTGTTGTGCGACATCAAACGACGCTTCTTGTTGACCTGGCGGTCTGTCAGCGTGTTCTTGTTGCCTTCGTACGGGTTCTCGCCGCCCTTGAACTCGATGCGGATCGGCGTACCGACCAGCTTCAGCACACGACGGTAAGTGTTCTCCAGATAGCGCACATACGACTTCGGCACTTTCTCGATCTGGTTACCGTGGATCACGATGATCGGCGGGTTGGCACCACCCAAGTGGGCGTAACGCAGCTTGATCCGACGGTTGTTGACCATCGGTGGCGCGTGCTCGCCAACGGCGTCTTCGAGGATCTGGGTCAGACGGTTGGTCGGCCAGCGGGTGACCGCGGACTTGAACGAGTTCTGCACCGAAGCGTAGAGGTTGCCTACGCCAGTACCGTGCAACGCCGAGATGAAGTGAATGTCGGCGTAGTCAACGAAGAACAGACGACGCTGCAGCTCGACCTTCACGAAGTCGCGCTCGCTCGGCGTCATGCCGTCCCACTTGTTGATCGCGATGACCAGCGCACGACCCGACTCAATGGCGAAGCCCAGCAGGTTGAGGTCGTGATCGACCACACCTTCACGGGCATCCATCACGAAGATCACGACGTTGGCGTCTTTGATCGCCTGCAGGGTTTTGACCACGGAGAATTTTTCGACTTCTTCGTGGATCTTGCCGCGCTTGCGCACACCGGCGGTGTCGATCAGCGTGTACTTCTCTTCATTCCGTTCGAACGGGATGTAGATACTGTCGCGCGTGGTGCCGGGTTGGTCGTACACGATAACCCGGTCTTCACCGAGCATACGGTTGACCAGCGTCGACTTGCCAACGTTCGGACGACCGATGATGGCGATCTTGATCCCGTCTTTTTCGCTAGGGCCAGGAATGCGCTTGGCTTCCTCGCCTTCGGCAACGATCTCTTCTTCGCCGTCTTCCGGCTCTTCTTCATCTCTCGGGAAGTCGCCCAGAGCGATTTCCAGCATCTGGGTGATGCCACGGCCGTGAGCACCGGCGATAGGAATCGCGTGGCCCATGCCCAACGGAGCGAATTCGGCGCGGGCCATTTCAGGGTCGATGTTGTCGACCTTGTTGGCAACCACGTAGGAACGCTTGTTACGTTTGCGCAAATGCTCGGCGATCATCTGGTCGGCGGCGGTAAAACCGGCCTTGGCATCTACCAGGAACAGAACGACATCGGCTTCTTCAATGGCCAGCAGCGACTGCTCGGCCATTTTTTCGTCCATACCATGCTCGTCACCGGAGATACCGCCGGTGTCGACCAGAATGTAGGAACGCCCTTGCCACTTGGCCTCACCGTACTGGCGATCACGGGTCTGACCGGAAAAGTCGCCGACAAT
>NZ_JBIUXX010000094.1:0-1890 GCF_044744235.1 Pseudomonas sp. NPDC087346 | reverse complement strand
AGGCGGTTGAACAAGGTGGACTTGCCGACGTTCGGTCGGCCCACCAGGGCGATTACGGGAACCATTCGGCTCTCCACTTCGTTATTTCAGAAAATACAAAAGCCGCTGCGAGGCAGCGGCTGGTGCTCGGGGCAGTGTATCGAGACACTGCAAACCCCTTGAAACCGGGGTCGCCTGGGGGGTTAACCCCAAGCATAGTTGTTACTTGATGGTCAGGGCTTCCAGTTTGCCGCTGTTGCCATACACATAAATCATGTTGCCTACCACCAGCGGACGGGCACGCAGGCCATCGCTGTCGATACGCTCACGGCCGACAAAACGACCGTCCACCTGGCTCAACAGGTGCAGGTAACCTTCCAGGTCACCGACTGCTACATAACTGGAGAAAACTTCCGGAGCCGACAGTTGACGGCGAGCCAGCGAATCGTTGCTCCACAGTGCGGTAGTCGAACGCTCGTCAACACCTTCAACGGTGCCCGAAGACAGGCTCACGTAAACGCTGCCGAAACCTTGGGCGAGACCGGCGTAGCTCGACGCATCGCGCTGCCACAGTTGACGACCGCTTTCCAGGTCCAGTGCCGCAACGCGACCCTGATAGCTGGCAACGTACAGGGTGCCACCGGACAGCAGCAGGCCGCCGTCGATGTCGACTACGCGCTCCAGCTCCGAACGACCCTGTGGAATTGCCACTCGCTGTTCCCACACCGGCACGCCGTTGGAAATATCGAGAGCGACCACTTTACCGGTCGACAGACCCGCTATCGCCAGGCGATTGGTCACGACCGGTGCACTGGTACCGCGCAAGGTCAGTACCGCAGGCGTGCTGTCATAGATCCAGCGACGGTTACCGGTCGAAGCATCAAGGCCGATCAGACGATCGTCCTGAGTCTGAACCACTACCACGTCGCCGTTGTTGGCTGGCGGCGCGAGCACTTCGCTGGAGACACGGGAGCGCCACTTCTCTTCGCCATTGACGGCGTCGAGTGCAACGATTTCGCCCTTGAGCGTACCGATGGTGACCAGACCGTAACCAACGCCAACGGCACCGGAAACAGGCAGTTCAAGATCCTTTTTCCACTTCACGTCGCCGTTGCTGCGATCCATGGCCATCACTACGCCGGTCACATCGGCCGCGTAGATGGTGTCACCGTCAATCGCCGGCACCAGCATGTTGTAGGTTTCGCCCTGACCGTCACCGATCGAACGACTCCACTCCTTGTGCAGGACGACTTCTTCTTTGAAGTCGACCAGCTCGGCCGGTGGCAGTTCTTTTTTGCTGTTGCTGCTGCAACCCGCGGCCAGAATGGCCAGAGCCAGCAATGCTGCATGCTTCCAACGGATCACGTCACGCATCCCCTTTAGCCAGGTCGTCGAGCTTGATTTGAAGGCCACCGACCGCCGCTTCATCCGACAGTGCCGCCTTGGCTTTTTGATACGCCGTGTTCGCTTCGTCAGTACGACCCAGCTGCACCAGCAGGTCGCCCTTGAGTTCTTCGCGAGTAGCCAGGAACGCTTTGTCAGCGTCGCCGTCGAGCAGCTTCAGGGCTTCATCAGCCTTGTTCTGCGCGCCCAGCACCTGCGCCAGACGCTGACGGGCGATTTCGCCCAGCGCCGGGTTGGCCGGTTTGGCAACGATGGCGTTGAGTTCGGTTGCCGCGTCATCCAGCTTGCCGCTGTCGACCGCTACCTTGGCCACGAACAGGCTGCCGTACTGCGCGTACGCACTACCGCCGAATTCGCTGTTGAGCTTGCCGGCCAGATCCGCAACGCGTGCAGCGTCAGGCTTGCCATCCGGGGTCAGCGTGGTTTCCAGCAGTTGCTGATAGAGCACCGAGGCGCCTTGCGACTGGTTGCTCTGATATTTGTGAAAAGCCTGCCAGCCGAACACGA
>NZ_JBIUXX010000093.1:3415-13935 GCF_044744235.1 Pseudomonas sp. NPDC087346 | reverse complement strand
TTGGCCAATAGTTCTTCGTTTTTCATGTCCGGGACGACGGCGTACATCGTGCTGGGTTTGCGTGGAGGCCGAGTGCTGCCGGGGCAGAGGTAGTGGTCGAGCGCGCGGTCGGCAGCTTCGTGGAGTTTTTTTGAGTCGATGGATTCGTAGGGGGAAGTGGGGTCGGTTTCAGGCGGGTTGGGTGTTGGTTTGATCATGGTAAAGCTCCTTGAGAAGTGGAGCCGTCAACTTTCGCTGCTAAACGAATAGGGTGGCGGCTGTACGCGGGTTAGCAGACCAGGCTCAAGGATCCCGGCGCACCGAAGTGCCCCACGCAAAGCCGCCATAACGTAATGGCGGGACTCGCGTGCCTTGAAAATTGCCGAGCTGCTAAACCCGATCGCTGATTCGTCAGCGACCGACCCACAATAGAACCCGCCCTCAAGGCGCACAAGCCGGCCGATTCTGGCGTACGTGTAGGCAAAGGCGCAAGGATGCGTGGCTTTGCGGACATGCTTTTAAACACTATTCAACGGTGGTGTCGAATTGGCCTTAAACAAAAAAACACTCTCCCGGTTGAAGAGGGGGAGCACGCGTGGAGCTGGTAAATAGCGTTACAGCTGAACTCTCAATATTCTGGAGAACAAGCGCTTTTCGCCGCTGATATTGCGTGTGAGCGAGTAGTTTATGTAGACCATTTTTCCTTTGTTTTCAGTTATCCAGAGTGGTGGGATTTGAAAGGTCAGGTCTTGGCCGGTTTGGGCGGTCTGATTGGCAGAGTCGCGTTTGATAACACCTGATAAGCGCACCCTGACTGAATGTCCGGTCAACAAGGCTGGGTAGCGGACTGTAACCTGGGTTCTATCGCCCGTGATTTGCGGTGCGGGCAGATCTATGACTTGGGGGTCTACTTTCAAATTCAGAATTCTCGATCGCTCGATCGCGCCATCAGGTTGGATGCGGCGTACGGTGTAATTCAATGCGACTGTGCTGTTGATGGAGTCGATCACTTCTCTTCTGGGTATTTGAAATAACAAGGGACCAATGGTTGTGACTGTGGTGATGGGCAAGTCATAGGTGACGCGTCCAGCCCAGCGTGCTCTGACTGAATTGCCTTTAGCCATATTGGCGTATTCAGGGATTTCCAGAGTAACGAAGTCGCTGGTGTAAATATCATCCATTTTTAAGTGGTCACCCTTTTCACCATAAGCTTCTTTGAGTTTTGGGGCGGGTAACGTTCGGATAATGTAGCTTCGAACAGGAAAATCGGCGGCAGCGCGTTCATCTTGGCTAGTGCCTATGACCGCTTTGAATATTATGCGCAGGACGCTGAGCTCTTTTAAGTCCCGCATGTTTGCGTAAGTAACATTTCTTGTGTAATAACCATTTTTTACCCAACGGGAATTTGTATGCGAGCTCGGTGGTTTCCATAGGGTGGCATTATAAGGTTGTCCATTGGTCCTTGTGCCTTCCAGGCGTAACCATACGGCTTGGTTTGTTGCAATGTCTGGCCAGGTACCAACGCGAATGATGGCGCCCCCCTTGATCTTTTCCAGGTCTAACTCGGAATCGGTAATGCCGTTTATCACAGGTGCGGGTGTATTTCGGGTAGGGGGAGCAATCGCTTGATCACTCTCGAAGTACTCAAATCTGGCATTGCTTTCGGGTGTGCTTGGCAAGGTCATTGAAATGATGGGAATAACAATTTCGGTCAGTTCGAAAAATTTCCTTTGGTCGTTTTTGGCGAGTTCCAGGCCGGCTGTTTTTGATTTCAAATAGAAGAAGGCTTCAATCGGAAGTTTTTTCGGGATGTTCTGCGCCCAAATCATAAACTTGAGATCGTTAGGCGTATCGAATGCGGCAGGCGAAGCCAGGTTTCCACCTCGCAACCCTTGATAAAAATTGGCAGCTGCCGAGTTGCCTGCGCTGTTCGAAACACCAAATCCGCAGGCACCCCGATTGCCAGACAGCCGGAAATGGTCCAGCCATTGTTCCCCTGTCTGGATGCTCTGAAGTTCGCAGGGCATGCTGGTCTTGGGGTAACCGCTGTGCGCCCCGCATCCGCGATCTGCCCGCAAGTCGGACTGACCGTCGACCGGAAAGAGGCACAATGCTTCTATCTTGAGGGTGCCAAGGGGTAAGTTGACTTCCGGGTAAAATATGAAACCGTGGCTGTAGTTGAAGGCCAGTCGTTTGACGTTATAGTCCGACCTGAGAAAGGTAAAGGAAACGCCTCCTACACGTTCAGCTGTTGCGCTGGGATCCCAAGTGTTATATCCCGCCCCGGACCCGGTACCTCTGAGAATGATGCCGCTGCATTTAAAACTTGGCTGTGAGTCGCTTCCACAGTCCTTGCGCGTGTCGTTATAGCGACGAGTCAGTTCGCTCACCAATATAGAGCCTTTGGTTTCTGCCCGGCTGTTCAGACTCTGACTTGGTTGTTGTTGTTGTTGTTGTTGTTGTTGTTGTTGTTGTTGTTGTTGTTGTTGTTGTTGTTGTTGTTGTTGATCGAGCGGGTCGTGGGCGGAGCTTTCGGCTCCATATTGATCTCCCAGTGCGCAACTCGTCAGGCTCAACATCAAGAGTGCTGCAGTCAGTGTTCTCATTTCCAGCTCCCGGCAGTCCCGTTCTAGGTTCCCTCCGCTTTATGATGCGGAGTGCCCATTAGGATTGGAGCTTGGGAGAATCACAACTGTCAGAACTAACAGGTGCCGATAATATTCTGACCAGTGGTCCTTACTGGCAGCCCCGACTGCTGAAGTCCTGACGGTGCCGCTTGTCTGAAACGATTCCATACCTGTTAGTTCTGACAGTAGACGTGGGTTTTTTTTGGTTGCTTCATACCGTTTGGAGGTTTTTTGCAGGCGGGCGCCTGTCGAGGAAGCCTCTTCCTGCTCATGTTAGGGGTATGAATATGAACGATGTAAGCTACAGGCAGCTCAGTAACATGAGGCTGACATTTGTATCTGGCACGCTTGAGCAAAATGCTAAAAGAAATGTCCTCAGTTATACGGTGGCGTTCAGGCTGTCGCTCGATTTTCTCAACTTTGTAGTGATGACCGAACAGTTCATTCCTGGCTATCTGAATAACCGGTTCAATGCCATTCGGCCAGAGTTGCGCGGGCTTGCATATCACCACTCCTATGACTATTTTTCCGATGCGGCTGGCAACATCCATACCAGTGAGGCGCTTTTTAAAGTGTTCGCCAATCCTGATTATTATTTCGATGACTGGGCTACGGCTGAATTGCAGCATCGATACAACAAACCCGCATTTCAATATCTTAATGGCGACTTGCAGATCACTGCACGGCGGGATTATCGGTGGACGGACAAGCGCGAAATCGACATCAAGGATCTGCCGACAATCCCGTTTGACTGGATGCTCAATGTGATGGAGGGGCACCAAAGCAATGACTCTTCGAAAGCGCCCGCCACCGTTGTATTGCTCGGATACGCAGCACCGGATATGGTCGACGTCGCAGGAGTGCTAATGCGCAAAGGCACGCGCTACATGAACGGCAGTGAACTGCAAATTGGCGTCATCAGCGAAGCGCAAATCCTCACCGCTTGAAAACACAAGATCGCAGCCTTCGGCAGCTCTGGCAGGGGATCGAACTCTTTCTGTTAAAGCTGCAGCAGGCTGCGATCTTTTTTTGCCCGCGCAACAGTTGGAAGATTTCTCGCGGTAGCGGTCGTGCACCTCCTTTTGGCGTCAAAAGGTTCGATGCGTCGGCGGTGCTGTCATCCGACCTTGATGGCCTGCCGCGAATTGCCCATGAACCGCTTGAGCAAGCTAGTGGTGTCGTTACTGTTGTCACAGACCGTCTGTCGAAAGGTGTTCATTACCTGTCAGGTTTGACAGTTGTGGCCATGCAGCTTTGAGCGTTCCATGTGGATTCCTTTGACGCACAGGAATGCACTCATGAGCACTCTCACAGAAAAACCTCCGTTCGCCCTCACTGTTGAAATTCCAGGTAAGCAACGGGCCATTGAGTTGAATGATCCTTCGGTCAAATATGCTGTTCGGCGCGGGTTTTACCCGAACGAAGGCGTGATCGTTGGCGTGCACAATCACTTTGCTCAGGCGGGCAGCGAAGTCCAGCTGATTTTGAACGACCATGTGGTCGCAACTTATATCGTCAAGGCTGAGGAGACTGGCAACGCCATCCCGTTTCGAGTTTCGGCGGAGCAACTTCCTTGTGGCGCTCACTTACTTCGTATTCAGATCAAACAAAGCGGTGCGGTTATGCGGCAAGGCACGCATCAAGCTATGGTGCGCGTGAAAAGCATGCCGCTATCGCACTTTGGAGTCGACGTGACTGCAGAGGATGATCGCCATTATGCGAGCATTGATGTGAGTCTCGAGTCTTGTGTAGGTGTACAGCAAACCGCAGATGACCTATTTCACTTTTTTGGTGGATATGAGCCGGCGCTGTTCAGTCCCGACGAAGAATTTATATATGTCTCGGGGGATGATATTAAAAAAATTGAAACTAAGACGCACAAAGTTATTAAAACTTACAATGTGGGTGGTATGAGGTTCGGAGGTTTTAGCTCAAATCAAAGTTCTTTATATCTGACGTCTTGGTCTTTCCCTGATATTTATGTCCTCGACCTGTGTGAGGGAAGCTCCAAGCCAGTCATCGAAATTGGGCGAATGTCTTCCGGTCTGGTAGTCAGTCATGACGGAGAACAACTTTTTGCTGTTGCTAGGGTTCCCTGGGGAGTTGAAAGCTCTTTACTTGTTGTCGATGCGCAATCGCAGGAAATTGTAGAAAAAATCGAGGTTGGCCTTGTTTCTAATTCGATTGTGTTAAATCCCTTCAGAGAAGAAGTTTATGTTGGCTGTCTGGGACAGCAGGGCAAGAAAGAGGGCGTTTTCCTGGTCAATACAACCACGTATAAAGTCACGCATCTACCGGTAAAAAATCCTTGGAGTATGGTCCTCAGTTCAAATGGTGAAGAGCTTTACGTGTTCGGTGAAGATAGAGTTACAGTCATTGATACGGTTAATAATGGAATAAAGGGGGTTTTCAATGTGTATGCAGAATTACTGACGGTCAGTGCTGACGGCAAGCTGGTTTACTGCTGCAACTCTCAACAAAGTTTTATTTCGGTTTATGAGTCGCAGGGTTTTAAGTTTATTCGGAACGTTGAAATACCAATGAATAATGTCCGGGCTTTGTCGACGCAAAAGAGCGATGGTGGTATCTGGGTGATTTACGGTTAAATCCATTGGTTGGAGTTTTCTCCATGATCGGCAGTGAACTGCAAATTGGCGCCATCAGTGAGGCGCAAATCTGCACTGCTTGAATACACAAGATCGCAGCGTTCGGCAGCTCCAGCATGGGATCGCATTTCCCTGTTGCAGCTGTCGGAAGCTGCGATCTTTTTTTGCCTGCGCAAAAGTTGGAAGGTTTCTTGCAGTAGCCGCCGTGCGCCTCTGTCAGGCGTCAAAAGTTTGCTTTAAAGGAACGGGGAAAACCGGTGGATCGCTCTCAGTTAATCAACAACGCCCGCACGAACATTGCCGACCTCAGTCGAGGCAATCTGGGCGTGCCGTTGTTGCTGCTGGTCATGCTGGCAATGATGATGTTGCCGGTGCCACCGTTCTTGCTGGACGTGTTCTTCACCTTCAACATTGCGTTGTCGATTGTCGTCCTGCTGGTCTGCGTTTACGCCTTGCGGCCGCTGGATTTTGCGGTGTTCCCGACCATTCTGCTGGTGGCGACGCTGCTGCGGCTGGCGCTGAACGTGGCCTCGACGCGAGTGGTAATGCTCCACGGTCAGGACGGCCACGCCGCTGCCGGTAAGGTGATCCAGGCCTTCGGTGAAGTGGTGATCGGCGGTAACTACGTGGTTGGTATCGTGGTCTTCGCGATTCTGATGATCATCAACTTCGTCGTAGTGACCAAGGGTGCCGGGCGGATTTCCGAGGTGAGCGCACGTTTCACCCTCGATGCGATGCCCGGCAAACAAATGGCGATCGACGCCGACCTCAACGCTGGCCTGATCGACCAAAACCAGGCCAAGTCGCGCCGTTCGGAAGTCGCCCAAGAGGCTGAGTTCTACGGTTCGATGGACGGTGCCAGCAAGTTCGTGCGCGGTGACGCCATCGCCGGCCTGCTGATTCTGTTCATCAACCTGATCGGCGGCATGGCCGTCGGTATCTTCCAGCACAACATGAGTTTCGGCGATGCCGGTCGGGTTTACGCCTTGCTGACCATCGGTGACGGTTTGGTGGCGCAATTGCCATCACTGTTGTTATCTACAGCGGCAGCGATCATGGTGACCCGTGCTTCCGGTTCGGAAGACATGGGCAAACAAATCAATCGCCAGATGTTCGCCTCGCCGAAAGCGCTGGCGGTGGCGGCCGGTTTGATGGCGGTCATGGGCCTGGTGCCGGGCATGCCGCACTTCTCGTTCCTGAGCATGGCTGCACTGGCTGCCGGTGGCGCCTACCTGTTCTGGAAGAAGCAGAACGTTGCCAAGGTTGTCGCGCTGGAAGAGGTCAAGCGTCAGCAGGAACTGCTGCCATCGCCGGCCCGCGCCATGGAAACCAAAGAGCTGGGCTGGGATGACGTGACGCCAATCGACATGATCGGCCTCGAAGTCGGCTATCGCCTGATCCCGTTGGTGGATCGCAATCAGGGTGGTCAGTTGCTCGCGCGGATCAAGGGCGTGCGCAAGAAGCTCTCGCAGGATCTGGGCTTCCTGATGCCGACTGTGCACATTCGTGACAACCTCGACCTGGCGCCGAGTGCTTACCGCCTCACGCTGATGGGGGTGATCCTGGCCGAAGCGGAGATCTATCCGGATCGCGAGCTGGCGATCAACCCGGGCCAGGTCTACGGCACGCTCAACGGCATTACCGCCAAAGATCCGGCTTTTGGTCTGGAAGCGGTGTGGATCGAAGTCAGCCAGCGCGCACAGGCACAATCGCTCGGATACACCGTAGTGGACGCCAGCACCGTGGTCGCGACCCACTTGAACCAGATTCTGTACAAGCACTCCAGTGAGCTGATCGGCCACGAAGAAGTGCAGCAACTCATGCAATTGCTGGCCAAAAGCTCGCCGAAACTGGCAGAAGAGCTGGTGCCGGGTGTGGTCTCGCTGTCGCAATTGCTCAAAGTCCTGCAAGCGTTGCTCGCCGAACATGTGCCGGTACGCGACATTCGCAGTATTGCCGAAGCCATCGCCAACAATGCCAGCAAGAGTCAAGATACCGCCGCATTGGTGGCCGCAGTACGCGTCGGCGTATCTCGCGCCATCGTCCAAAGCATTGTAGGCACTGAGTCCGAGCTGCCTGTGATCACCTTGGAGCCAAGGTTGGAACAAATATTGCTCAATAGTCTGCAGAAGGCAGGACAAGGCTCGGAAGAGGGCGTTCTGCTGGAGCCAAGCATGGCCGAGAAGCTGCAGCGTTCGCTCATCGAAGCGGCGCAGCGTCAGGAAATGCAAGGTCAACCGGTCATCCTGTTGGTAGCCGGCCCGATTCGCGCGATGCTCTCGCGCTTTGGTCGACTGGCAGTCCCCGGGCTGCACGTATTGGCTTATCAGGAAATACCGGACAACAAGCAAGTGACGATCGTTGCGACAGTAGGGCCCAACGGCTGAGGTAGTGGTTCATGCAAGTTAAGCGTTTTTTCGCCGCCGATATGCGTCAGGCCATGAAGCTGGTTCGTGATGAGCTGGGCGCTGATGCCGCCATCATTGGCAACCGCCGCATTGCCGGCGGTGTCGAGCTGACTGCGGCGCTCGATTACAAGTTGTCGGCGCTGGCCCCTCGGGTTCCGAACATGGAACTCGAAGACGAGTTGCGCAAGACGCAGTCGCGCATCGTCACTGCCCAGGCCGAACTGAGCATGCGTGGCGAAGCCGACGGCAATACCAATCGCCAGTTGTTCGCCGGGCTGCCGTTGACGGCCGGCCTGCCGCTGACCGCTGCCGAGCCATTGACCGAACCGACTTACGCCGCGCCAGCGCGTCCAGCTCCGGCGCCGGCATCTGCCGCTGGTGGTGTCGATCCGCGTGCGTTCGACTCGATGCGTTTCGAACTCAACAGCCTGCGTGAACTGATGGAAGTCCAGCTCGGTACGCTGGCCTGGAATCAGATGCAGGGCAACCGCCCGGCGCAGGCCAATCTGTATCGTCGCCTGCAACGCATCGGTCTGTCCGGCCCGTTGTCGCGTGACCTGCTGGCGATGATCACTGATATTGACGAGCCTCGTCAGGCCTGGCGCATGTTGCTTGCGCACCTGGCGCGGATGATCGCCGTACCGGAAGTCGAGCCACTGGAAGAGGGCGGCGTGATTGCCATGGTCGGCCCTGCCGGCATGGGCAAGACCACCACGCTGGCCAAACTCGCTGCGCGTTATGTGCTCAAGTACGGCGCGCAGAATGTCGCGCTGGTGAGCATGGACAGCTTCCGCATCGGTGCTCAGGAACAACTGAAGACGCTGGGCCGAATCCTCAACGTATCGGTAACCCACGTTGATCCGGGCCAGTCGCTGGTACAGGCGCTCGATCCGCTGCTGCGCAAACGCGTGGTGCTGATCGATACCGCCGGCCTGCAAGCCAGCGATCCGGCACTGCGCATGCAGCTGGAAAGTCTGGCTGGTCGCGGCATCCGTTCAAAAAATTATCTGGTCTTGGCAACCACCAGCCAGAAACAGGTTCTAACCGCCGCTTATCACAGTTACAAGCGTTGCGGGCTCGCCGGGTGCATCCTGACTAAACTGGATGAAACGGCAAGTCTCGGCGAAGTGTTGAGCCTGGCGATCAGCCATGAACTGCCGGTTGCGTACCTGACCGATGGCCCGCGTATTCCAGATGATTTGCATCTGCCGCGCCGTCATCAACTGGTCAGCCGTGCTGTCAGCGTGCAAATGCAGGAAGAACCCAGCGAAGAAGCCATGGCCGACATGTTCGCTGATATCTATCACAGCCCGACCAAGCAGGTAGGCTGAGGTATTCATGAACAGTTTTTGTACCTACATCGATGGTCTGCCATGCATTGTTCCGTTTGTGAACGCGCAGCCAGTAATGTGGCCTCCGTCTATGCAAGACAAGGTAAAGAAATAACATGGGCAGCATGCATCCCGTACAGGTGATCGCGGTGACCGGCGGCAAAGGTGGCGTCGGCAAGACTAACGTGTCAGTGAACTTGTCTCTGGCTCTGGCAGAGCTTGGCCGTCGGGTCATGCTGCTGGACGCCGATCTGGGACTGGCGAACGTCGACGTTCTGTTGGGGCTAACCCCGAAACGCACCTTGGCCGACGTCATCGAAGGCCGCTGCGAGCTGCGCGACGTATTGTTGCAAGGCCCCGGCGGGATTCGTATCGTGCCGGCCGCTTCCGGCACACAGAGCATGGTTCACCTGAGCCCGGCGCAACATGCCGGCCTGATTCAGGCGTTCAGCGACATCGGCGACAACCTCGACGTACTGGTGATCGACACCGCTGCGGGTATTGGTGACTCGGTAGTCAGTTTTGTTCGCGCGGCGCAGGAAGTGTTGCTGGTGGTCTGCGACGAGCCGACCTCGATCACTGACGCCTACGCGCTGATCAAGCTGCTGAACCGCGATTACGGCATGAACCGCTTCCGCGTGCTGGCCAACATGGCGCAGAGCCCGCAAGAAGGCCGCAACCTGTTCGCCAAGTTGACCAAGGTCACGGATCGCTTCCTCGACGTCGCCTTACAATACGTCGGCGCGGTGCCTTACGACGAAAGCGTGCGCAAGGCTGTGCAGAAGCAGCGTGCGGTCTATGAAGCCTTTCCGCGTTCCAAGTGCGCGCTGGCGTTCAAGGCAATCGCACAGAAGGTCGATACCTGGCCGCTGCCCGCCAACCCGCGCGGCCACCTTGAGTTTTTCGTCGAGCGCCTCGTGCAGCAAACGGCAGGGCCCGTGCTATGACCGCAAGCGGTATGAATTACTACAAAAAGTCGGCACGTGACGCGCAGTACGAGTTGATCGAGCGTTACGCGCCACTGGTCAAACGCATCGCCTATCACTTGCTGGCGCGTTTGCCGGCGAGTGTGCAGGTTGAAGACCTGATTCAGGCCGGGATGATCGGCCTGCTCGAAGTCTCGACCAAATACGACGCCAGCAAAGGCGCGAGTTTCGAAACGTACGCGGGCATTCGAATCCGCGGCGCCATGCTCGATGAAGTACGCAAAGGGGACTGGGCACCACGTTCGGTTCACCGCAATACCCGTATGGTCAGCGACGCAATTCGCTCGATTGAAGCTAAAACCGGCCGTGATGCTAAAGATCACGAAGTTGCGGCCGAACTCCAATTGAGTCTCGACGATTACTACGGGATTTTGAATGACACGCTGGGCAGCCGGCTGTTCAGTTTCGACGACCTGTTACAGGACGGCGAACATGAAGGGCTGCACGAGGATGGCGCCAGTGCTCATCTAGAGCCGTCACGCGATCTGGAAGATGAACGCTTCCAGGCAGCGCTGGCGGACGCGATTGCCAATTTGCCGGAGCGTGAGCGACTGGTGTTGGCGCTGTACTACGACGAAGAGCT
>NZ_JBIUXX010000093.1:0-3405 GCF_044744235.1 Pseudomonas sp. NPDC087346 | reverse complement strand
CTGCGAACGAGGCTGGTGCGGTGATGAACGGCACCGGTCTCGATCTGTTGTGCTCCAGACAGTCATCGAGTGTTTTGCCGGAATGATTGAAATGGCGCGTCCAGGTGCTGGACGCGTTTAAGACTGCTTGGAGGTCGAATTGGACAAGAACATGAAAATCCTCATCGTTGATGACTTCTCAACGATGCGGCGGATCATTAAAAACCTGTTGCGTGACCTTGGGTTCACCAACACCGTTGAAGCTGACGATGGCATCACTGCCATTCCGGTTCTCAACAGCGGCAGCGTCGACTTTCTGGTAACAGACTGGAACATGCCTGGCATGACCGGTATCGACCTGCTGCGCCACGTGCGCGCCGATGAAAAACTCAAGCACCTGCCGGTGCTGATGGTGACCGCTGAAGCCAAGCGCGAACAGATCATCGAAGCGGCCCAGGCCGGTGTAAACGGCTATGTGGTCAAACCCTTCACGGCCCAGGCGTTGAAAGACAAAATCGAGAAGATTTTCGAACGCATCGGTTGAGAAACTGCGCCACGGGGGGATCTATGGACCACAAAGAATCTTCACAGGGCGATTTCGAATCGACCCTGAAAAAACACGCGGTCGAGCTGGTCGAAAGCCTTGAAAAAGGCAGGTTCGGCGACGCGGTGCAACTGATCCATGAGCTCAATCAGACCCGTGACCGTGGCCTATATCAGGAAGTCGGCAAGCTCACTCGCGAGCTGCATAGCGCGATCGTCAATTTTCAGATTGACCCGAATATGCCGCAAGCCGAGGAAGTCTCGCAGATCACTGACGCCACCGAGCGTCTGGGGTATGTGGTCAAGCTGACCGAAGCCGCCGCCAACCGCACCATGGATCTGGTGGAGAGCGCCACACCGGTCGTCAATGGCCTGGCTGATGAAGCCCAGGCGTTGAGCACCGATTGGGGACGTTTCATGCGTCGCGAAGTCGGGGCTGAAGAGTTCCGCGAGCTGGCGCGGCGGGTCGACGGTTTTCTGACACGCAGCACCGAAGGCGGGCGTGCAGTGTCGAGCAATCTGAACGACATCCTGCTGGCTCAGGATTACCAGGACCTCACTGGTCAGGTGATCAAGCGCGTGACCCAACTGGTCACCGAAGTTGAAAGCAATCTGCTCAAACTTGTCCTCATGGCCAGTCAGGTTGACCGCTTTGCGGGCATCGAACACGACCGTGAAGCGATGCTTGCTGAAAAAGATCCACAAAAACATCTCTCGCAGGGTGAAGGTCCGCAGATTCATGCCGATAAACGAGAAGACGTTGTGTCCGGTCAGGACGATGTGGACGATTTGTTATCCAGCCTTGGATTCTAGAGTTTTGGATTTTTAGGTTTTTTGGGTTTTTAGACCTGTAGGAGCACCCCATTAATGAGCTTCGGCGCCGATGAAGAGATCCTTCAGGATTTCCTGGTTGAGGCCGGCGAGATTCTTGAGCAACTGTCCGAGCAACTGGTCGAGCTGGAAAGCCGACCGGATGACGCGGATCTGCTCAATGCAATTTTTCGCGGTTTCCACACTGTAAAAGGGGGCGCCGGCTTCCTTCAGCTCAATGAGCTGGTGGAGTGCTGTCACATCGCCGAAAACGTGTTCGACATCCTGCGCAAGGGTGAGCGTCGCGTTGATGCAGAACTGATGGACGTTGTGCTCGAAGCGCTGGATGCGGTGAACGGCATGTTCACCGAAGTTCGCGAACGCAGCCCGATCACTGCCGCCACGCCGGAACTGCTGGCTGCGCTGGCACGTCTGGCCGAGCCGCAAGCGGCTGACGAGGCCCAGGCTTCGCCGGTTGCCGAGATGATCGAAGACCTGGTCGCCGAAGGCGATTCGGGCGACATCACCGATAACGAATTCGAACAGTTGCTGGATTCGCTGAACGCCGTCAAGGCTCAAGCAGAAGCCCCGGCGGCTGCCGCTGCACCTGCGCCGACCGCGACTGACGCGGCCAGCGATGAAATCACTGACGCCGAGTTCGAGTCGTTGCTCGATCAGTTGCACGGCAAAGGTCAATTCGCGGCTGACGCAGTGACGCCAGCGGCGGCAAAACCTGCTGCTCCGGCGGCGGGCGACAGCTCCGACATTACCGACGACGAATTCGAAGCGCTGCTCGATCAGTTGCATGGCAAGGGTAACTTTGCCGTTGACGCACTGGAGTCGGCGATTGCCTCGGCCCCTGCGGCAGCTGCACCGACCGCCGCCGCTGCTGGCAGCGATCTGATCAGCGATCACGAATTCGAATCGCTGCTCGACGAATTGCACGGCAAAGGCAAGTTCACCGAAGTTGGCGCCGCCACTGCCGGCAGCGCTTCGACCGTCGCCACGCCTGCCGCCAAGGCACCGGTCGCTGCGGCACCGAAGCCTGCCGCCAAGCCTGAGCCAAAAGCCGAAGCGCCAAAACCGGCCGCCGCTGCCGCACCGGCTCCGGCCCGTGCGCCAGCCACTCCGCCACCGGAAAAACCGGCGAGCGAAGCCGAGACCACCGTGCGCGTCGATACCGCACGTCTCGACGAAATCATGAACATGGTCGGCGAGCTGGTACTGGTGCGTAACCGTCTGGTGCGCCTGGGTCTGAACAGCGGCGACGAAGCCATGCAGAAAGCCGTGTCGAACCTCGACGTGGTAACTGCTGACCTGCAAACCGCGGTGATGAAGACCCGGATGCAGCCGATCAAGAAGGTCTTCGGGCGCTTCCCGCGTCTGGTTCGCGATCTGGCGCGTCAGCTCAAGAAAGAAATCAACCTGGAACTGGTCGGCGAAGAAACCGACCTCGACAAAAACCTTGTCGAGGCACTGGCCGATCCGCTGGTCCACTTGGTGCGCAACGCGGTCGACCACGGTATCGAGTCGCCGGAAGAGCGTGAAGCGTCGGGCAAGGCGCGGGGCGGCAAAGTCGTTCTGGCAGCCGAGCAGGAAGGCGATCACATTCTGCTGTCGATCTCCGATGACGGTAAGGGCATGGACCCGAATGTCCTGCGCGCCATCGCGGTAAAACGCGGCGTGATGGACAAGGATGCGGCCGACCGTCTGAGCGACACCGAATGCTACAACCTGATTTTCGCCCCGGGTTTCTCGACCAAAACCGAGATCTCCGACGTGTCCGGCCGCGGTGTCGGCATGGACGTGGTGAAAACCAAGATTTCCCAGCTCAACGGTTCGATCAACATTTACTCGACCAAGGGCCAGGGCTCGAAGATTGTCATCAAGGTGCCGCTGACCCTCGCGATCATGCCGACCCTGATGGTGATGCTCGGCAATCAGGCGTTTGCGTTCCCGCTGGTCAACGTCAACGAAATTTTCCACCTCGACCTGTCGACCACCAACGTGGTGGACGGTCAGGAAGTGGTGATCGTGCGGGACAAGGCGCTGCCACTGTTCTACCTCACGCGC
>NZ_JBIUXX010000092.1:0-14491 GCF_044744235.1 Pseudomonas sp. NPDC087346 | reverse complement strand
ACACGCCCGGAACGCTCGCACCGCCGCCAGGCGCCCGCCCCGCGCCCGCAGGCCCCCCCCCGGCCAGCCCACCGCGCCGCCAGCCTATCCATTTATGAGGGTGTGGGCTGCGGTTCCTGTGGTCGATGACAACTCCGGTTATAACAATAGCGGGAGCAGTTATCCGCCTGCAGGTTACGGTACGAACGGCGCCTACGCGGGGGGAGGGGTTTCGGCCCCTGCCTCTGCGCAGGGCATGCTGTTCAACCAATTGCAACAAATGCAGGATCAGATATCGCGCCAGCAAGGTGTGATTGAAGAACTGCAGAATCAAGTTGCGCGCATGAAGCAGGAATCTTTGGAGCGATACCAGGATCTTGATCGGCGCATAGGAACCGGCGGTGCACCTGCCGCGACTCCTGAGAATTCTTCTGCCGGTGGCGATGCAAGTGCTGCTGCCGGTGCTGCCGCTGGCGCCGGGGCTGCTGCTGCCCAGGCACCTGCTGCAAGTAGTGAACCGGGTGATCCGGCCAAGGAAAAGCTGTATTACGATGCGGCTTTCGACCTGATCAAAGCCAAGGATTTCGACAAGGCCAGCCAGGCTTTCTCGGCATTCCTGCGTAAATACCCGAACAGCCAGTATGCGGGCAACGCCCAGTACTGGTTAGGCGAAGTAAACCTGGCGAAGGGCGATCTGCAAGGTGCAGGTCAGGCGTTTGCCAAGGTTTCGCAGCTGTATCCCAAGCACGCCAAAGTGCCGGATTCGCTGTACAAGCTGGCTGATGTAGAGCGCCGCCTCGGTCATACCGACAAGGTCAAAGGCATTCTGCAACAAGTGGTTTCCCAGTATCCGGGGACTTCCGCCGCTCAGTTGGCCCAACGCGATCTGCAACGCATGTAAGGCTGTTTGAGTCGTTTTGAAGAAACCCGCACTTTTTGCGGGTTTTTTCGTTAGAATTCACACCCTTTTTCTGAAACACGCTTCTGGTAGTCTACGCGTTGGCGGGATTGCCCTGAAGTGCCTGACGGAGGCGGACAGCCTGTTTAGCTGTTACGCCCGTGGCGACTATGCAAGACACATTGAGAATCACCGAAGTTTTCTACTCTTTGCAGGGGGAAACGCGGACTGCCGGGCTGCCCACTGTTTTTGTGCGCCTGACCGGTTGCCCATTGCGTTGCCAATACTGCGACAGCGCTTACGCGTTCACTGGCGGCACCGTCCGCACCCTCGACGACATCCTTGAGCAAGTAGCCGGATTTCGTCCGCGCTATGTATGTGTCACCGGCGGCGAGCCGTTGGCGCAGCCCAATGCCATCCCGTTACTCAAGCAGTTGTGCGACGCCGGTTACGAAGTGTCACTGGAAACCAGTGGTTCTATCGACATCTCGGCGGTAGATTCTCGGGTCAGTCGAGTTGTCGACTTGAAGACCCCGGGGTCGAAAGAATCACACCGCAACCGCTACGAGAACATCGATCTGCTGACGCCCAACGATCAGGTGAAGTTTGTCATCTGCTCGCGGGAAGACTACGACTGGTCGGTTTCGAAACTGATTCAGTACGGTCTCGATCGACGTGCGGGTGAAGTGCTGTTCTCCCCAAGTCATCATGACCTCAATGCCAGGGATCTGGCGGACTGGGTGGTGGCGGACAACCTGCCAGTGCGGTTGCAATTGCAGCTGCATAAATATCTATGGAATGACGAGCCGGGGCGCTGAAATGACTGAACAACTGAACACCACCGAAAAACGTGCTGTGATCCTGCTGTCTGGCGGCCTGGACTCGGCCACTGTCGTGGCGATGGCTCGTGCCGAAGGCTACGCCTGCTACACCATGAGTTTTGACTACGGCCAGCGTTCTCACGCAGAACTGCACGCTGCTGCACGTGTGTCCCGTGATCTGGGCGCGGTCGAGCACAAAGTGATTGGTCTGAACCTCGATGGCATGGGCGGCTCGGCCCTGACCGACACCAGCATCGACATTCCGGAAGAGTTGGGCGAAGGCATCCCGGTGACTTACGTGCCAGCGCGCAACACAGTGTTCCTGTCGCTGGCATTGGGCTGGGCTGAAGTGCTCGGCGCACGCGATATCTTTATTGGCGTCAACGCGGTGGACTATTCCGGCTACCCGGATTGCCGTCCCGAGTTCATCGAGTCCTTCGAACGCATGGCCAATCTGGCGACCAAGGCTGGCGTGGAAGGCAATGGCTTCCGCATTCAGGCTCCGTTGCAGAACCTGAGCAAGGCGCAGATCGTTCAGGCTGGTGTGAAGCTTGGCGTTGATTACGGGCTGACCGTTTCTTGCTATCAGGCCGACGATAACGGCCGTGCATGCGGTAAATGCGACAGCTGCCGACTGCGTTCGGAAGGCTTTGCGGCGGCTGGTGTAAGCGACCCAACACCTTATTTTTGATTATTTTCAAATTAGGTGTTGAATAGTCCTTAAAAATCAGTATTATACGCGCCACCACACAGCGGGTCGTTAGCTCAGTTGGTAGAGCAGTTGGCTTTTAACCAATTGGTCGTAGGTTCGAATCCCACACGACCCACCATTTTTGGCGGTTTAGAAAATCCGGAAGGCCCACGCAAGTGAGGATTTCCGGGTTTTTTTTTGCCTGCGATTCGGGCACCTTTCCTTTCAGCGTTGCCTGCGCTGACACAGGTCAGAATCATCTTTTGTATCAACGGGATATTCTGTAGCCTTGCGCAGCTTCAACGCTGTCCGTGCCTGATAAAACTCACTCTCCCGGCGGTGCCCTCAAGTGGTCCGGAGCCGGGTGTATACTCGACTTTCGCGCGAAAGCGCCTGCAGGTCTTGCGAACATGACGCAGATTTCCGAACGCCTTCTGGTTCAAGCTCACCTCGACGCCAAACAGCCTAAACCGCTGACGGTCGAGGAAGAGGCTTACTACCGTTCTGCCATCGCCGCCGAGCTCAAGGCTCAGGACGCGGTGCTGGTTGCCCACTTCTATTGTGATCCGGTGATTCAGGCCCTGGCCGAAGAAACCGGTGGCTGTGTTTCCGATTCCCTGGAAATGGCTCGCTTCGGCAACGCCCATCCCGCCAAGACGGTAGTCGTCGCTGGCGTGAAGTTCATGGGCGAAACCGCGAAAATTCTCAACCCGGAAAAACGTGTACTGATGCCGACCCTGGACGCGACTTGCTCGCTGGACCTGGGTTGCCCGGTGGACGAGTTCTCGGCGTTCTGCGATCAACACCCGGAACGCACAGTGGTGGTGTATGCCAACACCTCTGCGGCTGTTAAGGCGCGGGCCGACTGGGTAGTGACTTCAAGTTGCGCGCTGGAAATCGTCGAAAGCCTGATGGATAACGGCGAAACCATTATCTGGGGCCCGGACAAGCATCTGGGCACCTACATTCAGCGCAAGACTGGCGCCGACATGTTGCTGTGGGACGGTGCCTGCATCGTTCACGAAGAGTTCAAGTCCAAGCAGCTTGAAGACATGAAAGCGCTGTATCCGGACGCGGCCATTCTGGTGCACCCGGAATCGCCGACGGCGGTGATCGAACTGGCGGACGCCGTCGGCTCCACCAGTCAATTGATCGCCGCCGCTCAGTCGTTGCCGAACAAGACGCTGATCGTCGCCACTGACCGTGGCATTTTCTACAAGATGCAGCAGTTGTGCCCGGACAAGGTCTTCATCGAGGCGCCAACCGCCGGTAACGGCGCCGCCTGCCGCAGTTGCGCACATTGTCCGTGGATGGCCATGAACACCCTTGAGCGCACGCTCAAGAGCTTGAAGGAAGGGACGAACGAGATCTTTGTTGATCCTGCGTTGATTCCGCAGGCGATTCGGCCTTTGAAGCGCATGCTGGACTTCACCCAGGCGGCGCGGATGAAGCTGGCCGGTAACGCTTAAGGTCTTTCAGACAACAAACAAACCTGTAGGAGTGAGCCTGCTCGCGATAGCGGTGTATCAGCAACGCATTAGTTGACTGACACACCGCAATCGCGAGCAGGCTCTCTCCTACATTGGTTTATGGCATCTGCAGGTTATTTGGTCTTCTTCGGAACACGTACCACGCGGGTATCGGAGTAGATGTCATGCCAGGTGCGCTTCTGCTTGTCGTACAGCGACCAGAAGAACCCAAGCCCGACGCACAACCACGAAGCAATCGATACCATGAACCTCAGCAGCGCCTGCCACAGGCTGATCGCGCTGCCATCGGCGTTCTGCACACGAATCCCCCACACCTGCATGCCCAGCGTCTGTCCGCCATGGGTCCAGAACTTGGCGAAGAACGCGAACAACACCAATAGCAGCACGGTGGAGTAAAGCGGGTCGCCATCGAGTTTTCCGGCATCGGTCATCACCCGCAGGCGCTCCTCACCAATGATCGCTGCCTGGATCATCTTGTAGATGCCGCCCGTAACGATCAGCAGGGCCGTGCACAGCAGAAAGTCGTAGAACATCGCTGCCAGGCGACGGCCGAGGCCGACGGTGGGAAAGTCGCCCTGGGGAGTGAGCAGGTTTTTCGACATGGCGGCCTCTGGACGCAAAATGAAGTGCCATTTTACGGATTCGCGCACACAAAAAAGCCCCTGATATCAATATCAGGGGCTTTTTCGTTACAGAAGATTAGGCTTCTGCTTGAACTTCGTCAGCCTGCATGCCTTTTTGGCCCTGCACTGCAACGAAGGTCACTTTCTGGCCTTCTTTCAGGCTTTTGAAGCCGTTGCCCTGAATGGCGCGGAAATGCACGAACAGATCCGGACCGCTTTCTGGAGTGATAAAACCAAAACCTTTCTCGTCGTTAAACCACTTGACGGTACCGCTCTGACGTGTGGACATTTCTTATTTCCTTTGACGCATAAATTAATGACAGTCTCCTTCTCATGAAAGAGTACTGGGGCTGGTTGCAGGAGAGTAAGAAGACGTCGAACGGGATGTAGCTAACTTGTAGGCTACTGCCCAGGTCACGATTCAAAGCTGACCCATGCAAACACAGTGGACAAACTCTACGCCAACTACGGGAGAAAAAACAAGCCCTGCGAAGAGCCCGGTTTTGCTACGCCTGCTGGCAGTTAGTCAGTCCACTAGTGCTGGCTTATTCGATCAGCTTGTTCAATTGCTTTCGAATGTTATAAGCCAAGTTCATATTCGAAACGGATGTAAGAAAATGCACTATTTTATGGCGATCGCGTTACACATTAGTGCACGCATAACGCAATCGCGTTACTTATAGAAACAGTCAATCAACCGCGATAGTAGCGTTGTGGAACAAATGGCATTTTGCTTACAAGCATTTGCACCTTTTTCCCACGAACGATGGCCCAGACTGGCGTGTCGAGGGTGACATAAGCCGTGTCGAGGTAACCCATCGCCAACGGACCGCCCAGGGTCGGGCCGAAACCGCCGCTGCAGACGCTGCCGATGATCTCGCCGGCTTCGTTGACGATTTCTGCACCTTCACGGACCGGCGTGCGTTCTTGCGGCAGCAGGCCGACGCGTTTGCGCGCTACACCGTTCTGTTGCTGGGCGAAGATGTTTTCCGCACCGGGGAAACCACCAGCGCGTACGCCATCAGCGCGACGCGGCTTGGAGATCGCCCACAGCAGGCTCGCTTCAATCGGTGTGGTCTCGGTGTTCATGTCGTGGCCGTAGAGGCACAGACCGGCTTCCAGACGCAGCGAGTCGCGTGCACCGAGGCCAATCGCCTGGACTTCCGGCTCGGCGAGCAGGGCACGGGCGAGTTTTTCCGCATCAGCGGCAGGCACCGAGATTTCGAACCCGTCCTCACCGGTGTAGCCCGAACGGCTGACGAAGCAATCTACGCCAAGCAACTGCACGCGATTGAACTGCATGAAAGTCATCTTCGCCACTTCCGGCGCCAGGCGCGCGAGGACGGTGACAGCCGCCGGGCCTTGCAGGGCGAGCAGGGCGCGTTCTTCGAACAGCGGCGTGATGCTGCACTGGTCGCTGATGTGTTTTTGCAGGTGCGCCAGATCCTGATCCTTGCAGGCTGCGTTGACCACCAGGAACAGTTCGTCGTTACCGAGGTTGGCGACCATCAGGTCATCGAGGATGCCGCCGTTGTCGTTGGTGAACATGGCGTAGCGCTGCATGCCTACCGGCAGGTCGATGATGTCGACCGGCACCAGGGTTTCCAGCGCTTTGGCGGCGTTGGCGCCGGTCAGACGGATCTGGCCCATGTGCGAGACATCAAACAATCCGGCCTGTTCGCGGGTGTGCTGGTGCTCTTTCATCACGCCGAGCGGGTATTGCACCGGCATGTCGTAGCCGGCGAACGGCACCATGCGGGCGCCGAGTTCGATGTGCAGAGCGTGCAGCGGGGTTTTCGACAGTTGTTCGGTGGACATGCGGAGCTCCTTGAAAATGTGGGTTGGGGATCAGCATTCGATAATGTTGACCGCCAGACCGCCGCGGGCGGTCTCTTTGTATTTGCTTTTCATGTCGGCGCCGGTCTGGCGCATGGTGCGGATGACCTTGTCGAGTGAGACGAAATGCTGCCCGTCGCCGCGCAGGGCCATGCGGACCGCGTTGATCGCTTTCACCGAGCCCATCGCATTGCGCTCGATGCACGGCACTTGCACCAGCCCGCCAATCGGATCGCAGGTCAGGCCGAGGTTATGTTCCATGCCGATCTCGGCGGCGTTCTCCACTTGCTGCACGCTGCCGCCGAGCACTTCGCACAAGGCGCCGGCGGCCATCGAACAGGCAACGCCGACTTCGCCTTGGCAACCGACTTCAGCGCCGGAGATCGAGGCGTTTTCCTTGTACAGAATGCCGATGGCCGCCGCGGTCAGGAGAAACCGCACCACGCCGTCATCGTTGGCGCCGGGAATGAAGCGCATGTAGTAATGCAGCACGGCCGGAATGATCCCCGCCGCGCCATTGGTAGGAGCAGTGACCACGCGCCCGCCGTTGGCGTTTTCTTCGTTGACGGCCAGTGCGTAGAGGTTGACCCAGTCGAGTACCGACAGCGGATCACGCAGCGCCGATTCGGGGTTCTTGCACAGTTGCCGATGCAATGCCGCTGCCCGTCGTTTGACCTTCAGGCCACCGGGTAGAATCCCTTCATTGCGGCAACCGGCCGCCACGCAGTCCTGCATTACCTGCCAGATTTTCAGTAGCCCGGCGCGGGTTTCCGCTTCCGGGCGCCAGGCGCTTTCGTTGGTCAGCATCACCTGGCTGATCGACAGACCATAAGTGCTGCAATGACTGAGCAAGTCCTTGGCGCTTTTGAACGGAAAGGTCAGCGGTGTGGCGTCTTCGACGATACGGTCGGCGCCGGCGGCGTCTTCATCGACGACGAAGCCACCACCGACCGAGTAATACTCGCGACTGCGGATCTGAATCCCCGCCGCGTCGAACGCACGAAAAATCATGCCGTTGGGGTGATAGGCCAACGGCTTGCGGATCATCGCCAGATGTTCTTTTTCGTTGAACGCAATGCTCTGTTCGCCGAGCAGGTTCAGCCGGCCGTTGCTGCGGATTTCATGCAGGCGCGCAGCGACGGTTTCAGTGTCGACGGTGTCCGGGTGTTCGCCTTCAAGGCCGAGCAGCACGGCTTTGTCGCTGCCGTGCCCTTTGCCGGTGGCGCCGAGCGAGCCGTACAACTCGACACGCACGCTGGCGGTGGCACCGAGCAGATTCTCCCGACGCAGGCCTTCAGCGAAACGCGCCGCAGCACGCATCGGGCCGACGGTGTGGGAACTGGAGGGGCCGATGCCAATCTTGAACAGGTCGAACACGCTTAACGACATGGTTGTTCTCCGGTTTCTTGTTATAGGAATTGGCGCAACTGCAGGCTTGGTATAACCCCTGTGGGAGCTGGCTTGCCAGCGATGGCGGTGTGTCAGGCAACAAAAATGGAGACTGATCCGCCCTCATCGCTGGCAAGCCAGCTCCCACAGGGTCTTGTGGTGTTCAAGGAAGTGGGGCGGGCAAACCCGCCCCATTCGTTTAAGCGTAGCTTTCGATCGACGGGCAGGCGCAGACCAGGTTGCGGTCGCCGAACACGTTGTCGACGCGACCGACCGGCGGCCAGTATTTGCCTTCGATCAACGAGGCTACCGGGTACACGGCCTGCTCGCGGCTGTACGGGTGAGTCCACTCGCCAACCAGTTCCGCCGCCGTGTGCGGGGCGTTTTTCAGCGGGTTGTCTTCCTTGTCCAGCGTGCCGTTTTCCACTGCGCGGATTTCTTCGCGGATGCGGATCATGGCGTCGCAGAAGCGATCCAGTTCTTCCTTGGATTCACTTTCGGTCGGCTCGATCATCAGCGTGCCGGCAACCGGGAACGACATGGTCGGTGCGTGGAAGCCGAAGTCGATCAGACGCTTGGCGACGTCATCAACGCTGATGCCGCTGCTGTCTTTCAACGGACGCAGATCAAGGATGCACTCGTGCGCCACCAGACCGTTGCTGCCGGTGTACAACACTGGGTAGTGCTCTTCCAGGCGACGGGAAATGTAGTTGGCGTTGAGGATTGCCAGTTGCGAAGCGCGCTTCAGACCGGCGCCGCCCATCATGCGGATGTACATCCAGGTGATCGGCAGAATGCTTGCGCTGCCGAACGGTGCTGCGCAGACCGCGCCTTGCTTGCGTTCCATCTGGGCGTGGCCCGGCAGGAACGGGGTCAGGTGCGATTTCACGCCAATCGGGCCAACGCCCGGGCCGCCACCGCCGTGCGGGATGCAGAAGGTTTTGTGCAGGTTCAGGTGCGATACATCGCCGCCGAACTTGCCGGGTGCGCAGAGGCCGACCATCGCGTTCATGTTGGCGCCGTCGATGTACACCTGGCCGCCGTTGTCATGAATGATCCCGCAGATTTCGCGGATGCCTTCTTCGAACACGCCGTGGGTCGACGGGTAAGTGATCATCAATGCCGCGAGGTGCTCGCGGTGCTCGATGGCCTTGGCGCGCAGGTCTTCGATATCAACGTTGCCACGGGCGTCGCACGCGGTCACGACCACGCGCATACCGGCCATGTTGGCGGTCGCCGGGTTGGTGCCGTGGGCGGAGCTTGGGATCAGGCAGATGTCGCGGCGCTCGTCGCCACGGCTCTGGTGGTAGGCGCGGATGGCCAAGAGACCTGCGTATTCACCTTGCGAACCGGCGTTCGGTTGCAGCGAGATCGCGTCGTAGCCGGTGGCGGCGCAGAGCATCGCTTCCAGTTCGTCGGTCAGTTGCTGGTAACCGGCGCTTTGCTCGGCGGGGGCGAACGGGTGCAGGGCACCGAACTCAGCCCAGGTCACCGGGATCATTTCGCTGGCGGCGTTGAGTTTCATGGTGCACGAGCCCAGCGGGATCATGGTGCGATCCAGCGCCAGGTCCTTGTCCGCCAGTTTGCGCAGGTAGCGCATCAACTCGGTTTCCGAGTGATAACGATTGAACACCGGGTGGCTGAGGATCGGCGACTGGCGAACCAGCGATGCAGGAATGCTGCTCTGCACCGAAGCGGCGAGGGCGGCGAAGTCCGGCAGGGTCTTGCCGTCGGCGAATACGGCCCACAGGGTTTCGATATCGGCTTGCGAAGTGGTTTCGTCCACCGACAGACCCAGACGCTGGTCATCGACCACGCGCAGGTTGATCTGCCGGGCATGAGCCTTGTCATGCAGCGCAGCGGTTTGTGCGCCAGTGGCCAGAGTTAGGGTGTCGAAGAAGTTTACTTGTTCGACGTTCAGACCCAGAGCGCTCAAGCCCTTGGCGAGAATCGCGGTCAGGTGATGAATGCGATTGGCGATCTGCGTCAGGCCTTTCGGGCCGTGGTAGACGGCGTACATGCTGGCGATGTTGGCCAGCAGCACTTGAGCGGTGCAGATGTTCGACGTGGCCTTCTCGCGACGGATGTGTTGCTCGCGGGTCTGCATCGCCAGACGCAGCGCCGGCTTGCCGAAACGGTCAACCGAAACACCGACCAGACGGCCCGGCATGTCGCGCTTGAACGCATCCTTGGTGGAGAAGTAAGCGGCGTGCGGGCCGCCAAAGCCCAACGGCACGCCGAAGCGTTGCGCGCTGCCGATGGCGACGTCGGCGCCGAACTCGCCCGGGGCGGTCAGCAGGGTCAGGGCCAGCAGGTCAGCAGCCACGGCAACCAAGGCGTTGGCGGCGTGGAAGCGCTCGGTCAGTTCGCGGTAATCGAACACATCACCGTTGCTCGCCGGGTATTGCAGCAGTGCGCCGAAGAACGGCGTCACGTCTGTCAGTTCACGCTCGTCGCCGACCACAACTTCGATGCCCAGCGGCTCGGCACGGGTGCGCAGCACGTCGAGGGTTTGCGGGTGGCAGTGGCTCGACGCGAAGAAGGCATGGCTGCCCTTGTTCTTGCTCAGGCGTTTGCAGAAGGTCATCGCTTCGGCAGCGGCGGTGGCTTCGTCGAGCAAGGAAGCGTTGGCAATCGGCAGACCGGTGAGGTCACTGATCAGGGTCTGGAAGTTCAACAGCGCTTCAAGACGGCCCTGGGAAATTTCTGGCTGGTACGGGGTGTAAGCGGTGTACCAGGCCGGATTTTCCAGCAGGTTGCGCAGGATCGGCGACGGCGTATGGCAGTTGTAGTAGCCCTGGCCGATGTAGGTCTTGAACAGTTGGTTCTTGCCGGCAATGGCTTTGATCGCAGCCAGTGCGTCAGCTTCGCTCAAACCGTCTTCGAGGCCGAGCACGCTGGTGCCCTTGATGCTTTCCGGGATGACGCTGGCGCTCAGGGCTTCCAGCGAGTCGAAGCCGAGGCTGTTGAGCATTGCTTGCTCGTCACCGGCGCGCGGGCCGATGTGACGGGCGATGAATTCGTTGGCGGTGCCAAGGTTTACTTGAGTCATGTCAGTGCTCCTCAGGCTTCGGCTTGCGCTTTGATCAGACGGTCGTAAGCGTCCTGATCCAGCAATTTGCCGACAGCGGTGGCGTCGGATGGCTGGAAGCGGAAGAACCAGCCTTCGCCCAGCGGATCTTCGTTGACCAGTTCCGGGCTGTCTTCCAGCGCCGGGTTCACCGCCAGCACTTCGCCGTCGAGAGGCATGTACACGCCGCTGGCGGCTTTTACCGATTCCACGGTGGCGGCTTCAGCGCCTTTCTCGTAAGCCTGCAATTCAGGCAGTTGCACGAACACCACGTCGCCCAAGGCGTTCTGCGCGAATGCGGTGATGCCGACAGTAACGCTGCCGTCAGCTTCGGTGCGCAGCCATTCGTGATCTTCAGTAAAACGCAACTCGCTCATGGAAACTCCTCAGGGGGCCAGACTCGTCTGGTGGACGCGGTGGAATGCTTGGGCAGGAAAGCCCCTATTTATGAGCGGATACTTAGCAAGAACGCGGCCATGATTGAATTTGTTGTTACAAATCAATGGATTGGATGTTTTCGTGGCGTTGGTGTTTTTGAGAGCTGTAGCGAAATCGCTACGGGATGGAGGCGGGAAAAAAGCTGAACGGGATCAAAGCCTTGCACAGTGGTGATTGGGGGAGGGTGTATCGATATCGTTCCGCTGTAGCGCTTTCAGTACAGGTGGAGGTCGTTTTTGAACGGATTTCGAATCCGTCACAAATCAATGTAGGAGTGAGCCTGCTCGCGATAGCGGTTTACCAGTCAACCAATTTGTCGGCTGACACACCGCTATCGCGAGCAGGCTCACTCCTACAGGGGTTTTGTGGTGTTTTCAGGGTTTGTTGGGAATGCCGTATTTGCGCAGGCGATGGGCGATCGCGGTGTGCGAGGTTTGCAGGCGGCTGGCGAGTTGGCGCGTCGAGGGGTAGCTGACGTAGAGTTTTTCCAGCAGGGTTTTTTCGAAGGCTTCGACCGCTTGTTCTAGGCTGTCGACATCGCTGTCGGCCTGACGCGCCACCGAGGTGCCGGCGATGTCGAGGTCGCCGATGTCCACCAGACTGCTTTCGCAAATCGCCGCAGCGCGGAAGATCACGTTCTGCAATTGCCGCACGTTGCCCGGCCAGCGGTTGCCGAGCAGCGCCGGATAAGTGCCGGGGGCTAGGCGACAGACCGGACGCTGGATCTGCGCGCAGGCCTGCTGCATGAAGTAGCGCGCCAGCAACAGAATGTCCTGACCGCGCTCGCGCAACGGCGGCACTTCGACGTTGAGCACGTTGAGGCGATAGAACAGGTCTTCGCGGAACTGGCCTTCGCTGACCATTTTTTCCAGGTCGCGGTGGGTCGCGCTGAGGATGCGCACGTTGACCTTGACCTCACGGTCGCCGCCGACCCGACGGAAGCTGCCGTCGTTGAGAAAGCGCAAAAGCTTGGCCTGCAAGTACGGCGACATCTCGCCGATCTCATCGAGAAATACCGTGCCCTGGTTGGCCAGTTCCATCAGCCCCGGTTTGCCACCGCGCGCCGCGCCAGTGAAAGCGCCGGGGGCGTAGCCGAACAGTTCGCTTTCGGCGAGGTTCTCCGGCAGTGCCGCGCAGTTCAGCGCAAGAAACGGCGCACTGTGTCGCGCACTGATGGCGTGGCACGCACGGGCAACCAGTTCTTTACCGGTGCCGGTTTCGCCTTGAATCAGCAGCGGCGCATCGAGCGCCGCGACTCGCTGGGCCCGGGCCTTCAACGTACGAATCGCCGGGGACTCGCCGAGCAGCGCATCGAAGCCTTCGGCGTGGTCGTGGTGCAGCGCCGAGAGCTGTTCACCTATGCGGTTCGGTTGATACAGGGTCAGCAGGGCGCCGGCATCGGTGATTGGCGTGGCGTCCAGCAGCAGGGTCTGGCCGTTGACGGTGATCTCGCGCAGCGGCAGGCGAAAGCCATGTTCAAGCAAGGTGTTGAGCAGGCCGGGATCATTGAACAGTTCAGAGACGCTTTCCCCAGCCGGCTCGCGACCGTACAGCGCAATCAGCGCCGGGTTGGCCAGCAATACCTTGCCGGCGCTGTCGAGCGCCAGTACCGGATCGGTCATCGCCGCGAGCAGCGCATCGAGCTGCAAGTGCCGACGCTGGCCGGGCAGGATGTCGACCACGGTCACCGCTTGCACACCGCGCACGCTGAACAGCGCATCGCGCAGCTCTTCAAGCACTTCGGGGCTCAGGGTCGGGGCGTCGATGTAGACGTTCGGCGGGACCATTTCCACCGCATCCAGATTGAGGTTGCGCCCACCGAGCAGGGCCAGGACTTCCTGGGTGATGCCGACGCGGTCGATGAAACTGACGTGGATACGCATGGGGCGGTTCAGTGTTCTGGAGTGCGGAGGGTGGCAAGTATGCCTTGGGGCGGGGAATTGTTGAAATCTGGCGCAGCTTTGAGGTCTGCACCGAGCCCTGTAGGAGTGAGCCTGCTCGCGATAGCAGTCTGTCAGCGAGGAAGATATCGACTGACCAATCGCTATCGCGAGCAGGCTCACTCCTACAGGGATGTGTGGTGATTTAGATTATTCCAGGTGTTCTGGTTTCACCGGATCACCGGACTTCATATTCAGCTGCACCCGCACATCTTCAAACATCAGATCGTAATGCTTGTGCACCGAACCGATGCTGCTGTGGGTCTTGGGAATTCCATACTTCTCGGCAATCTTCGTCACGTTGCTGGCGAAGTTGTAGGCCTGATCCTTGGGCAGGAAAAACGTTTCCTTCATGTCCTTGCCCTGAATGTTGCCATGCAGGGTGAACTGCATCCCTTTGCCTTCTTTGGGATCGGTGAACACTTCATAGTCGAGGCACACGTTGTAGTTGACGTCGTCGTCAGTCAACGCATGGCGTTCGATGTGTAAATGACCGGGTTCGAACTGGGCCATGGTTCTCTCCTTTCAAGGCATGGGAGAAGGGCAGACCACAGGCCTGCCCTCTGAGTTTCTGATTATCGGTAAGTGATGCCCGGCTTCGCGGTGCTGACGCGGGTGCCGGCGGTGCCCTGGACGATCGCTTCAATGTCCGCCAGTGAACCGATCACTGCAACCTTGCCAGTATGGCGCGCAAATTCGCAGGCTGCCTGCACCTTCGGCCCCATGGAGCCCGCCGCGAAACCGAGACGTTCCAGTTCATCCGGATGCGCCTCGGCGATACCTTTCTGGGTCGGTTTGCCGTAATCGATGAACGCTGCGTTGACGTCGGTGGCGATCACCAGCAGATCCGCTTCCAGTTGTTCGGCCAGCAACGAGGAGCACAGGTCCTTGTCGATCACCGCCTCAACGCCTTTTAGTTTCTTGTCGGCGTCGTACATGGTCGGAATGCCGCCGCCACCCGCGCAGATCACGATGCTGCCTTTGTCCAGCAGCCACTTGATCGGGCGGATTTCAAAGATACGTTTTGGCCGAGGGCTGGCGACGACGCGGCGGAACTTGTCGCCATCCGGGGCAATTGCCCAGCCTTTTTCAGCCGCGAGTTTTTCTGCTTCGGCCTTGTCATAGACCGGACCGATCGGTTTGGTCGGATTCTGGAAGGCCGGGTCGTTGGCGTCGACTTCGACCTGGGTGAGCAGGGTGGCGAACGGGACTTCGAAGTCCAGCAGGTTGCCCAGTTCCTGTTCGATGATGTAGCCGATCATGCCTTCGGTTTCGGCAACGAGCACGTCCAGCGGGTAAGTGCTGACGGAGGTGTA
>NZ_JBIUXX010000091.1:0-14799 GCF_044744235.1 Pseudomonas sp. NPDC087346 | reverse complement strand
TCGTCGAATGTCCTGCGTTTGTTGGTCATGAAAAACTCCTCGATAGATGCATTTTCCACTTATCGAGGTGTCCGGGGAAATTAGACCACTACAATTACACCAAGCAAGCACAAGACATGTAGTACAAGCCCCGCCCCGATGGGAGGTAGCTGATAAGGATCACCCACGAGAATGAGTTGGCTCTGAGCTGGAAGCCTCTGAACGAGGCGATAGAACGTGACAAGATCAATCATCGACGCCTCGTCAATGACGACTATTGGGGCTAAGCCCAATTCCGTGTCTGTCACATTCCTTAAGAAACCAGCAATTGTAGTGGCCAACTCACCGGTCGCTTCGCTCATCCTAGCCGTAGCGCGTCCCGACAACGCCATTTGAAAGCGAGGTCGTCCGGTCGTGTCGAGAACCTTATACAGCGCCTTCAATACTGTGGTCTTTCCGACTCCTGCGCCCCCAGTGATAACGCTGAACCGGCTAGCAAATGAGGTGTGCACAGCGTTGCGCTGAGCGTCGTTCAGCCTGAACGATGGCAAACCAAGATGGTTTCTTTCCTGCGACTCGAATTGATCAAGCACTGACGTGATGTCAGTTGTGAAAAGCTGTGGCTGAAGCTCAGGTGTGACCAGTAGATTTTGGATGAACTGAGCACACTGCCGTTCCATGAGCCATGTACCTGGCGCATAGAAAGTCATCTCCCCATCAGATGACGTAAGGCATACAAATTGGCCTGCTTTACTACCCACAATCAGCGCCTGGGCCAAAGCGGACGCCGGAGCGGCATGGGGTTTGATGAGCGCAGTCACGGTGGACTGAATGTCCCCCAGAGAACTACAAGTATGCCCCTGCTCCGCACTGCTGTAGAGGGCCTCTTCCAAAGCAGCGGCGAGTCTACGGGGATCGTCTACTGCCACTCCGAATTGTCGCCGAGCAATTTCATCAACCTGTTGCCAACTTCCGGAAAAACTCAACAGCCGATATGGATCGGAGGTAAGAGCAGCAATGGTATTTTTTTTATGAAACCTGATCACCTTGCGAGCGAGGTCAAGCGGAATACCTTTGTCTTGCACGAAGCGCAAAGTTTTGGCATCACCATCCTGTAGCCAACGCTGGAAGAGCCCTGTGCGCACTTCAAGCGAAGGAATGATTGATTCGATGGCCGAATGATCAGCTTGGTCAAGTGCAACGTACAGGCGCTCACCCAGCGCGTCCCATAGCTTCGTCGCTTTGACTTCGCGGACGCCTTTTACATTGTCTGACAGCCACTGAATAACTTGGGCACCACTCGGTCGGACCATGCGCAGATCCTGCGCATCGACTGTTGTCTCGTTAATCACAAAAGCGCCATGTTCACGGCGGACAGTGCTCACCTCACCGTACACCTCGAAAATGCCTCCAATAGCTATGTCCGAGAGCTTGGCAATTTCAGCTGGTACTCTGACCACCACTGGGCTAGCTCGATCATTTAGACCACGCTCAATGTCAACACGATGCCCAAACGCGATGCATCCCTTTCGGTTAGCAGACCGGATGCTTGTGACTCGAACTGCTAGGTTGATGAGTGCAGGCGCAACAGCGTTCATCGAGGCATCCGCCCTGTTTCGGTAAGAAACTCAGTCATCAGGGTGTGGCGCTCAAGCATGCCTTTCGCAGCTCTTAACTCAGCACGCAACGCGGCGTTCTCTTGTTCGAGTGAATTCAAACGCTGTGAATCCAGTCTGCGCTGTTTCGCATCTTGATCTCTAAGTGGCAGATCAACCCGTTCAGACTTGCTGGGTACAACGGCCTTTGGAGGCAGTACTCCGATTGCCCGCAGCTCGTTTTCCAAGCTCTCAAGTGCCGAGCGAATCGCCGGGTTTTGTACCAGAGCACTCTTCCCAAAATTGCACTCAGCTGCGATTTCCGATCTTTTGAGCTTGCCTCTGTGTACATACTCGCGAAAGTCGTCGTCTGACTTAGCCGTACGCCAAGCAAGGAAAGCGACATAGTTTTCTTCTGCAAGCTGCTTCCCACTGGCCATCAGGATTTCCCCTCGGCCGAATCGCGATCAACAAAAGGCAAAGGGGCATCAAGCTTCTCTTGGGAAACGCCGAACTTGTATGCGTTATATTGCCAACGCATAAAGCGCTCTAACAAACGCTGGTTCTCCATGACCAGACGGCTGTTTTCAGTTTCTAAACGGCGAATTCTTTCTGCGGCAATGTTTAAGCTTGGCGCCCGCTTTCTTACCGCAGCACCGGAGTTCAGCCGCTCCTTTTGATGTTCAAACGCGGAGTTAATTTGCTCGTGAGCCCTAAGGGTCTGCCTAGTTGGTCTGTTACCAACCAGAGGAGCGGACTCATCGCACAATGCCTCCCAAGTCAGTTTGTCTTTCCAGCTATCAATGAGCGTCACAATGGCCTGGATGTCTTTGGTCGTTAAGTGCTTTGCCATCTAAATCCCCATCAGAGCGCGAAGCTCATCAATATGATCGTCAGCGTCTGCGCTTGGTTCGGAAGCAGCACTTTGGTCAGGCAGCTTGGGGGTACTTGATCGTGCAGCCACAGCGCGTTTTAGCGGACTGAACTCCTGATCATTGGACAAACGGACAATCGTCCCATCTGGAATTTCGGGATTTTCCAAAATGGTTATCAGTTGGTCAGTACGTTCGAGGGTTTTGAGTTGATGCTGTGTCCATCGGTCTGCACCGTAGATGCCTTCTGCATCAGCGGTTTGAGCCTTGGCTAACTGCAACCGAATACCCTCACGATGCACTCTCAGCCGCTCAAGCTTCATCCCTTCACCTTTGACACAAACCTGCTCAGTGCAATTGAGGCAGTCACGATGTTTCTGGCACGGAAGCATCGCGAAGTCATGCACGCAAAAGCCATAGTCAGTGACATGCGCAATGCCTTCCCCGACCGAATTAAGATCGGCGTAGGTGACAGGAGCATTAGCCCGAACTTTTGCCAACGCCCCGCCAATACCGGCCTCGCGGGCCATATCGAGATACTCCTCATCCCCCATATGGTTATAAACAGCATTTTGATCAACGTTCTTGCGGCCTGACCATCTCGCGATATCTAGTTGGCTCAGATTACCCCGTTGAGCGAGCGTATTGAGATAATGGCGGATCTGATGAGAGACCATATGGATGGGAGAACCATCAGCATTTTTGTAACCGTGGCGCTCCCAAATACTGGTTTCTTGGCCATCGATGAAATTTATGTCGGTCGTAAACGTGCTCTTTCCCGGCGCCCATATGCCTACCGGACTCGGATTAAAGTCCAAGCGAAGCTCATGTCGCCGATAGCAACAGAGAGCATCTGAGTACCTGATGTGTCGCTCACGATTTAACCAAGGCCAGCCAGCAGGCAGCTTGCTATGACAGTACTCATTCAAGAACGCCAAGGTGGGTCTTTCATCATTAGCGAGAAGAGCTTTGTAGGGTTCATAATCCGCGAAATAAGCCCGAACGGGGCGGCTGGGATCATCACCCTCAGCGATGCCTATCGCTTGGCAAACCTGCTGATCTGTCAGCGGTGAATGTTCGCCAACGTTAGGGCAACCCTCATGGCGGTAGAATTTGTCCGGATGGTTTTCAAACCACTTCGCCAGCGCTCGCCCTGGAGCCGATAACTCAGTCAGCCGTCGCACCGCTTCTTCTGCGACCGGAATCAAGATAGTGGGCAACCACTTGATATCAGACTCATACCCTTTACCGGCGTAAAAACGAAAACCGAGACCCTCTTCTCCCTTGGGAGTCGTCCCATAATGAAGACAATTTAATGGAAGATCCTGGATTTCAGAGATACGCGATGGCGCGCAGAGGCACATTGCGAAAATTGCCGTCGTGAAGCGATCTCTGGGCGCTTCAAGATCATTGAAAAACATTTCCGCCATCGCTTCCAGCGATCCTGGCGGAGGCATTTTACTTTCGCGTTTACTTTTTGAAGCTTCATCCGTCCCATGTATCTCTTTTGGCTTACCGATTGGATTACGCCAAACGATAGGTGCCGCCACAATTCCGCTTTCGTTTAGAAACTCCAACAGTCGCACCAAGCTAATTCCCGCTTGGTAGGCCGTGGCCTCGTAAGTCCGTGCAACCGCCGCAGCACCGTCCATCACATCGATATCTACAAGTGTGATATCTGCGCGCCCCTTTTTTTCGAGCAATGACTGCTCAATACACCGGATAGCCTTGAATTCGTTTTTGAGCTTTGTCGGCGAGTGCCCTTGCTGATATCGCACGTAAGCTTTTGCAAACGACATTATCTCGGGGCTCAGTAACTGCTCAGGTTTGTAACCCCGAGAAGGAGCACCTTTTTTGGTGAAATTGCCGACTCCAGGCCATTCATGGCTATACCAGTCCAGTTGAGCGCCGAATACCGTCAGTTTGTCGCGGCACAACACTACAAACTCATCAAGGTTTACTTGACTAGCCAACTGATGTTTAGGGGTGAACAGGAAGATATTAGACATTAGTGACCTCGCCCCTCATCACGTTGCATCGATTCACGACGTCACTTACAGCAAGGATTAGTCGATCATTGACCGAAGCGATCTTGAGATCGCCTGTACTTTCGAATACACGGTCCCGATCCTCAATCAGATGATTCAGAACATCTTCATGAGGGCCATCCATCCAGGGTTGAAAATGCGAGCAGGTGTAGCAGGCAATCGGCGCCAAAGCGCTACAAAAGCCATAGCTGCCACAGCTACCGACGTTACCCGTGCTGCTACATACTCTACTGGTGGGGTCATTCGCCCTTCGAGCACCGCTTTCTGACGCGATCAGGACCCCCTGAAATGCTTGAGCAATCGGCCCAAGTTGCAACGCGACAGCTTTGTCGATGCGCTTGATGATATCCGGGAGGTTTTTAACGTACACCCCAACGTTTTGGGTATCAGAATGATCGAGAGCTTCAGCAATGATGTATACGCCGCGCCCTTCACGCCCCAAATTTGTACCTAAGGTGTACCGAAAACGATTGGGGTTCAGGTGGATTTGCTCACCCGTCCGCTCGCTTACCATCGAAATCCGCCGCTCAATTCGATCCAAAGCATCGCCGACTCGCACCGTAGGGATATGCAGAGCATCCCCGCTCAGTTGCTCCCCCAAGGGAGAGAGTACGTCGATATTTTGGTATTCAGGAAAAAGCGGAAGTTCACGTACCCACTTTGCATCAACCGGCGCGCCAAAGATTCTCGCAAACTCTTCCTCCACGAATAGAGCTTGTTGCTGAAGCAGGATCCACAGGTCCTCGACAATCGAAAACTTCTTGAAAGCGGATCGCCATGGTGTTCCTCTTTGCTTAGCACGAGGAAAATTCACGACGTATTTGTTCGCTACGCCTATCAGATCTTTTATTTTGAGCGCGGCCACCTGACCTGGACGCCGCCCAGTTAGAGCAAGGATCATAGCCAAGGCTGTATCCGTCAGTTCCAATTCCCCACTACCGAAGGAATCCAGCACTCGATCAGCGATTGTTCCCATCTCTATATCGGTGAATGGGCCGGTGTCAGGGCACATCGATTGGACTGCATAGCCTTTCTCATTTCCTTTGATCGTCCACTTTTTGAGGAGGGATAGAACATCCTTGGAGATACCTTGATAGCCCAACCGTCCCCACTGCCGAATTAACCCCCTCAGCGTTCCCATATACCATTCGGTACTTCGATCCAATGAGCCCCTGTAGGAAATAAGGGACTCGCAACTGAATGGTGCCAGGCCAGTCGTAGACTGGAGGTAATATTTGCAGCGATAAAAAAGGTTTTCTACATGAGGCGCAGATGAGGACTTCGCATAAAACGCGAGGACATTTTGCAGAGACAAATACATATCCGCATCTAAATACTCAGACAACACCTCCACGGGTATATCAACGTCTTTGTTCAGCTTCCATCGCGGGGCATCAAGCGAAACGAGGTAGCCATCACGCGAGTAAAATTTATTGGCCTGAAAGATACTATCTAGGCTTACCTTCATTGGTCATCCCCACGCTTTGACTTACTCAAATATTTTTCTTGTAAGGCAATCGCCGCCTGACCGGCTTCTTGCTCAATATGCCTGCGGTTATACCGCGCTGCCATATTGGAAGTCTCCTTCCAGCCCAGCAGCTTCGAACGCAATTTTTGCTCGCGTTCGGGGCTAACATTCTTAGCGTCCATGATCTGGGAGAAGGTGTAGTTCCAGTGGTGCCGCAAGGCATGAGCGTGCATACCCTTGTAATCCACGGATGAGTTGGTCAGCTGCCACATAAATTTTCCAAATCCAGAATTGGATAATGGCTTGCCTTCGAACCGACCTTCCTTATGGGTAACAAATAGGTAGCCATGCTTATTTGCCCCCCGAACTTTTGCCCGGTGATTTTTGATGTATTCCTCGATACCCTCCATGATTTCAGGAACCACCGGAACCGGACGGCCCAAAGTTTTGGCAACAGGCTGATAGTTTCGAGGATCACCATTTGAGTCTGGTCTTCGAACAACCCGAATGATGTTGTTGTTGAAGTCACAATCTTCGATCCTCAGATTCAACAGTTCACTGCGCCTAAAGGCAGTCGCTCGGAGCACTGTAAAAATGAGGGCGTTGCGAACTTGAACCGAGAAGTCTGTCGCAGGGTTCGAGCTAGACCCAGGTTCAAGGGTGGCGGCGATCCTATCTAACAACTCATCATCAACATGAATCTCATGTCGTTCCGGTGATGATTTTCCTCCCGGATTCGGTCGGTTTGCTTTGATATGAGCGACCATTTCCTGAATTGCAGCGCTACTGACCGCAGTACGCGGATGCAATTGCCCAGCAAGAAAATCTAGATAGTCCGCAATGACCGATAGTCGAGAGTATTGACTCTCCGAACTTACGAGTTTGACCTCTTGCATGATCGGAGTAACGTTGCCTGCCAACTGCCTCGCCGGGGTGAGAGGAATTTGTACGAAATCACGGAGCGCGTGTATTTCATGAAGCGCAATCAGCTCGGCGCACCTGAAGCGCGACTCCATATCGAGGTTGTAGTATTCCTGCCAAGCATATAAAACCTTGATCGCGGTGAGAGCATTAGCGATGGTGTTAACCGCTAGGTTGGAGCCACGCAAAAAAGCTGTCGCGTACAAAGTAGGATAGAGAAGAGGCATGCCCGTCTCATCAACCAATAAGGCAAATCGTTCACCGCTCTCCCCTTTGAACCTTCGTACCGATAGCACCATCTTCCCCTCGAATTCTTTACAAAAATTCAAGGTATTAGACTAGTAAAAATCGGTCAATAAATTTCTTACATGCTCAAAACGAAGAAACCCCCGCAGGGCGGGGGTTTCAGCGATAAACTTTACAAAAAATTCTATGGTAATGCCTAGAACGGGATATCGTCATCAAAGCTGTCGAAGTCCGGAGCTGGCTGCGGTGCGGCCTGCTGTGGTGCCGGAGCCGAACGCTGTTGCGGTGCCGACTGCTGCGGGCGCGGAGCCTGTTGGCGTGGCGCCGGAGCGGATTGCTGGTAGTTGTTGCCACCGCCTTGTTGTTCGCCCTGTTGTGGACGGCCGCCGAGCAGTTGCATGGTGCCTTGCATGTCGACCACGATTTCAGTGGTGTAACGCTTGATACCGTCTTTTTCCCACTCGCGGGTCTGCAGCTTGCCTTCGATGTAGACCTGCGAACCCTTACGCAGGTATTCGCCGGCGATTTCGGCAACCTTGCCGAACATCGAAACACGGTGCCATTCAGTCTTTTCGACCTTCTGACCGGTTTGCTTGTCAGTCCACTGTTCGCTGGTTGCCAGACTCAGGTTGGTCACGGCGTTACCGTTAGGCAGGTAGCGAACTTCGGGATCCTGGCCGCAAGTGCCGACCAATATGACTTTGTTAACCCCACGGGCCATAACGTTCTCCTAGGCTTCGCAAGCAGCCTCGGCCGGGTTGTTCACCAGGCGTTCGAGGGTGTCGCGATCCACTAATTCTTTGTCCAGTTTGATGTAAACAGCCGCTTCATCAGCGACTATCACTGCATCTGTTACCCCTACGAGGGCCTTGAGACGCTCGACCAGACCCGCTTCGCGGATCGCCTCGGGCGACAACGGCAAACGCAGACTCGTCACGTAGGGAGGTTCGCGCATGGTAACAGCAAAGGCCAGCCAGATGGCAGCCAGACCGGCACATCCAAGGAACACAACCGACAGACCGCCATGCTGAAACAACCAGCCGCCGAGTATCCCGCCGAGTGCCGAACCGAGGAACTGGCTGGTGGAATACACGCCCATGGCCGTGCCCTTCCCGCCCGCCGGTGAAACCTTGCTGATCAGCGACGGCAGGGAAGCTTCCAGCAGATTGAACGCGGTGAAGAAAACCACCGTGCCGATCACCAGAGCTCGCAAGCTGTTGCCGAACTGCCAGAAGAATAGCTCAGTGAGCATCAACGTCAGGACGGCACCGAGCAAAATTCGTTTCATTTTGCGTTTCTTCTCGCCGTAGATGATGAACGGGATCATGGCGAAGAAAGAAATCAGTAGCGCGGTCAGATAAACCCACCAGTGCTGCTCCTTGGGCAAACCGGCTTTTTCCACCAGTGCCAGCGGCAGTGCAACGAAGCTCGACATCAGCATCGCGTGCAACACAAAAATACCAAGGTCCAGACGCAGCAGATCCGGGTGCTTGAGCGTTGGCAACAATGCCTGACGTGCCACACCGGATTCACGATGCTGCAATGGTCCGGTGGACTTCGGCACCATGAACATCACGATGACGATGCCGAACAACGCCATGCCGCCCGTGGCGAAAAACAGACCGGAGAGCCCGAAAGCACTGGTCAGCAGCGGCCCGACCACCATGGCCACGGCAAACGACAGGCCGATGGTCATGCCGATCATCGCCATGGCTTTAGTGCGATGTTGTTCGCGGGTGAGGTCCGAAAGCAGTGCCATGACCGCAGCGGAAATCGCCCCGGCGCCTTGCAGGATGCGCCCGGCGATCACGCCCCAGATCGAATCAGCCTGAGCAGCCAGCACACTGCCGAGGGCGAAGACGATCAGCCCCAGATAAATTACCGGACGACGGCCAATGCGGTCGGAGATGAAGCCGAACGGAATCTGGAAAACCGCCTGAGTCAGGCCATAAGCGCCAATCGCCAGCCCGATCAGGGCCGGGGTCGCTCCCGCCAGGTCCATGCCGTAGGTCGCCAGTACCGGCAACACCATGAACATGCCAAGCATACGGAAAGCGAACACCAGGGCCAGACCGCTCGCTGCGCGGGTCTCGCTGCCACTCATGCGTTCGCTGTGGGGATCGTGCATGGATAAACCTCGTGTGAACCGGCGGCGATTCTACCAGTCCCATCGAAAGACAGGGTAGATCGCGACGCTTTGCCGCGTATAGATGAAACTCTCTTCATGCAAGGCAAAAAACGCTGCGTTTGATAGTGTGCATCCATCCAGTATTTGGCCGTATACTCCTACGTTTTCGACGCCCGCCGAGCGAGGCCACTTTGGACAAGATCCTGATACGTGGGGCCCGTACCCACAACCTGAAGAACATCGACCTGACCCTGCCACGGGACAAGCTGATCGTCATCACCGGCCTGTCCGGATCCGGCAAGTCGTCCCTGCCCTTCGACACACTGTACGCCGAAGGTCAGCGCCGCTATGTCGAATCCCTGTCGGCCTATGCCCGACAGTTTTTGTCGATGATGGAAAAACCCGACGTCGACACCATCGAAGGACTGTCGCCGGCAATTTCCATCGAACAGAAGTCGACCTCGCACAACCCGCGCTCCACGGTCGGCACCATCACCGAAATCTACGACTACTTGCGCCTGCTCTACGCTCGCGTCGGTACGCCGCGTTGCCCGGATCATGACATTCCGCTGGAAGCGCAGACCGTCAGCCAGATGGTTGATCTGGTGCTGGCCCAGCCGGAAGGCAGCAAACTGATGCTGCTGGCCCCGGTGATCCGCGAGCGCAAAGGCGAGCATCTGTCGGTATTTGAAGAGCTGCGCGCCCAGGGCTTCGTCCGCGCCCGCGTCAACGGCCGGATCTGCGAGCTCGACGAGCTGCCGAAGCTGGATAAACAGAAAAAGCATTCGATTGATGTGATCGTCGACCGCTTCAAAGTGCGCGCCGACATGCAGCAGCGTCTGGCCGAGTCGTTCGAGACCGCGCTGAAACTGGCGGACGGTATCGCGCTAGTGGCGCCGATGGACGACGAACCCGGCGAAGAGATGATCTTCTCCGCGCGTTTCGCCTGCCCGATCTGCGGCCATGCGATCAGCGAGCTGGAACCAAAGCTGTTTTCCTTCAACAACCCGGCTGGCGCCTGCCCGACTTGCGATGGCCTGGGGGTTAAACAGTTCTTCGACATTAAACGTCTGGTAAACGGTGAGCTGACTCTGGCCGAGGGCGCGATACGCGGCTGGGACAGGCGTAACGTCTATTACTTTCAGATGCTCGGCTCTCTGGCCTCGCACTACGGTTTCAGTCTTGAAGTGCCGTTCAATCAGCTGCCCGCTGACCAGCAGAAATACATCCTGCACGGCAGCGGCTCACAGAACGTCGACTTCAAGTACCTCAACGACCGTGGCGACATCGTCAAGCGTTCGCACCCGTTCGAAGGCATCGTGCCGAACCTTGAGCGACGCTATCGCGAAACCGAGTCGGCCAGCGTGCGCGAAGAACTGGCCAAGTTTCTCAGCACTCAGGCTTGCCCGGATTGCCGTGGTACCCGCCTGCGCCGCGAAGCGCGGCACGTTTGGGTTGGCGAGAAAACCCTGCCGGCAGTGACCAATCTGCCAATCGGCGATGCCTGCGTGTATTTCGGCGAGTTGAAGATGACTGGCCGTCGCGGCGAAATCGCAGACAAGATTCTCAAGGAAATCCGCGAGCGTCTGCAATTTCTGGTCAACGTCGGTCTTGATTACCTTTCGCTGGATCGCAGCGCCGATACGTTGTCTGGCGGCGAGGCGCAGCGGATTCGTCTGGCCAGCCAAATCGGTGCCGGCCTGGTAGGCGTGTTGTACATCCTTGATGAACCGTCCATCGGCCTGCATCAACGTGATAACGATCGACTGCTCGGTACGCTCAAGCACCTGCGCGACATCGGCAATACGGTGATCGTCGTTGAGCACGACGAGGATGCAATTCGTCTGGCCGACTACGTTGTGGATATCGGCCCGGGCGCCGGGGTTCACGGCGGCCAGATCGTCGCCGAGGGCACACCAGCCGAAGTCATGGCGCACCCGGATTCCCTGACCGGCAAATACCTGTCGGGCCGGGTGAAGATCGAAGTGCCGGCCAAGCGTACTCCGCGCAACAAGAAGTTGAATCTGTCGCTGAAGGGCGCACGGGGCAACAATCTGCGCAACGTTGATCTGGACATCCCGATTGGCCTGCTGACCTGCGTGACAGGTGTTTCCGGTTCAGGCAAATCGACGCTGATCAACAATACGTTGTTCCCGCTGAGCGCTACGGCACTCAACGGCGCGACTACGCTGGAAGCAGCGGCGCACGACAGCATCAAGGGCCTGGAGCATCTGGACAAGGTCGTCGATATCGACCAGAGCCCGATTGGCCGGACGCCACGTTCCAACCCGGCGACTTATACCGGCCTGTTCACTCCGATCCGCGAGCTGTTCGCCGGCGTACCGGAATCACGCTCCCGTGGTTATGGCCCGGGGCGTTTCTCGTTCAACGTCAAGGGCGGTCGCTGCGAAGCGTGCCAGGGCGACGGTCTGATCAAGGTGGAAATGCACTTCCTGCCGGACATCTACGTGCCGTGCGACGTGTGCAAGAGCAAGCGCTACAACCGCGAAACCCTTGAGATCAAATACAAGGGCAAGAACATCCACGAAACCCTCGAGATGACTATCGAGGAAGCTCGCGTGTTCTTCGACGCGGTGCCGGCGCTTGCGCGCAAGCTGCAAACGCTGATGGATGTAGGTCTGTCGTATATCAAGCTTGGCCAGTCGGCAACGACGCTGTCAGGTGGTGAGGCGCAGCGGGTCAAGCTGTCTCGTGAGCTGTCCAAGCGTGACACTGGCAAGACCCTGTATATCCTCGATGAGCCGACCACCGGCCTGCACTTCGCGGATATTCAGCAATTGCTCGACGTGCTGCATCGACTGCGTGACCACGGCAATACGGTGGTGGTGATCGAGCATAACCTCGACGTGATCAAGACCGCTGACTGGCTGGTGGATCTGGGTCCGGAGGGCGGGTCCAAAGGTGGACAGATCATCGCGACCGGCACGCCGGAGGAAGTGGCCGAGATGAAACAATCTCACACCGGTCATTACCTGAAACCGTTGTTGATCCGCGACCGGGCTTAAACGCCGGACATGAAAAAGCCCCTGTCACTGATGAAGTGACAGGGGCTTTTTTGTATCTGATGCAATCAGGATGTATGCGATTGCAGGTAGTTCTCGAGACCGATCAGCTTGATCAGGCCCAACTGCTTTTCCAGCCAGTAGGTGTGATCTTCTTCGGTATCGTTGAGCTGAACGCGCAAGATCTCGCGGCTGACGTAGTCCTTGTGCTGCTCGCAAAGCTCAATGCCTTTGCACAGCGCGGCGCGGACTTTGTATTCGAGGCGCAGATCCGCTTCTAGCATGTTCGGCACCGTAGTGCCGACATCCAGATCATCCGGACGCATGCGTGGAGTGCCTTCGAGCATCAGGATTCGGCGCATCAGTGCATCAGCATGACCCGCCTCTTCTTCCATCTCGTGGTTGATTCGCTCGTAGAGCTTGGTGAACCCCCAGTCCTCATACATCCGCGAATGAACGAAATATTGATCACGCGCGGCCAGTTCGCCGGTCAGCAACGTGTTGAGGTAATCGATTACGTCTGGGTGGCCTTGCATCGCCCTACATCTCCCTACTTGAAAGTCTGTAGTTTGAACCAACCTGACTGTAAGGTCACTCGCTTAGCGCAATAAAAGCGAAGATATTCTGAGAAAAGTAGCCTAAATAACGCAAAAACCGCCCTAATGAGGGCGGTTCTGCTTCTCGTTTAGACTTCGTTAAGCTGTACGTTGAGCAGCTTTGCGATTGCTTCTCCATACGCCGGATCAGCTTTGTAGAAATGCTGCAGCTGGCGATCGACAACATCGCTCGAAACACCCGCCATCGCACCGGCGATATTGCTGACCAGCAATGCTTTTTGTTCGTCGCTCATCAGGCGGAACAGCGCACCGGCGTGGCTGTAGTAATCGGTGTCCTCGCGATGATCATAGCGATCAGCCGCGCCACTCAAGGCCAACGCAGGCTCGGCGTAATGCGGAGCTTGTTTTGGCGATTCGATGTAGCTGTTCGGCTCGTAGTTAGGTGCCGCACCACCATTGCTGCCGAAAGCCATCGAGCCGTCGCGCTGGTAGGTGTTCACCGGACTGCGTGGCGCATTCACCGGCAATTGCTGGTGGTTGGTGCCGATACGGTAGCGATGTGCATCGGCGTAGGCGAACACGCGACCTTGCAGCATGCGATCGGGCGACAGCCCTACGCCTGGAACCATGTTGCTCGGACCGAACGCTGCTTGCTCGACCTCGGCAAAGTAATTCTGTGGATTGCGGTTGAGTTCCAGGTCACCTACTTCAATCAGCGGGAATTCTTTCTGCGACCAGGTTTTGGTCACATCGAACGGATTCTCGTAATGCGCGGCGGCCTGAGCCTCCGTCATGATCTGGATGCATACCCGCCATTTCGGGAAATCACCGCGCTCGATGGCTTCGAACAGGTCACGCTGGGCGTAATCCGGATCAGTACCTGCCAGACGAGCAGCGTCGGCCGGTGCAAGGTTCTTGATCCCTTGCTTGGTCTTGTAATGCCACTTCACCCAATGACGCTCACCTTGAGCGCTGAGCAAGCTGTAGGTGTGACTGCCGAAACCGTGCATGTGACGGTAGCCGTCGGGAATACCGCGATCCGAGAACAGAATGGTGACTTGGTGCAGCGCTTCAGGCGAATGCGACCAGAAATCCCACATCATCTGCGCACTTTTCAGATTGCTCTGTGGCAGACGCTTCTGGGTGTGGATGAAATCTGGAAACTTCAGCGGATCACGAATGAAGAACACCGGGGTGTTGTTGCCAACGATGTCCCAGTTGCCTTCTTCGGTGTAGAACTTCAGGGCAAAACCGCGCGGGTCACGCTCGGTATCGGCCGAACCACGCTCACCGCCTACGGTGGAAAAGCGCAGGAAAGTCGGGGTTTGCTTGCCGACAGATTCGAACAGCTTGGCACTCGTGTATTCGGTGATATCGCGGGTAACGGTGAAAGTACCGTAGGCACCGGAGCCCTTGGCGTGAACACGGCGCTCAGGGATATTTTCGCGGTTGAAATGGGCGAGCTTCTCGATCAGGTGAAAATCGTCGAGCAGCAGCGGGCCTCGTGGGCCGGCGGAGCGGGAATTCTGGTTATCAGCGACAGGTGCGCCACTGGCGGTCGTAAGCGTTTTGGTCTGGCTCATACGGTCTTCTTCCTCTGTCAGTCATGTAACTGCCGGCTAATCGGCTTGGTGGCAGTATTGATCATCCATGTGACACCCACAAATTCATTAACTTGCGGACATCGATAGAAAATTACTAACGATCAAAGCCATGACATAGTGACAACAGAAGGGTGTCGGAAGCTTGTATGGGCAGCGCATTTATTACGCACACAAAAAACCGGGCACTAGGCCCGGTTTTTCGTTTCAGACTGACGTCTTACTCGGCGGATACAGCTTCGCCAGCAGTAGCACGATCAACCAACTCGACGTACGCCATAGGCGCGTTGTCGCCAGTGCGGAAACCGCACTTGAGGATGCGCAGGTAGCCACCCTCACGGGTAGCGTAACGCTTGCCCAG
>NZ_JBIUXX010000090.1:0-15110 GCF_044744235.1 Pseudomonas sp. NPDC087346 | reverse complement strand
TCGGCCTACATGCAGAACAAAGCACTGTACACCCAGCTAAAAAACGATTCGCGTGAGGCGTCCGGGATTCTCGACAAGAACCTTGCCGAGCGGCGTGAGTCGTCGTCGCAGAAGTGGGCCGAGATGGCTCAGTCGATGGACGACGCCATGCGCAGCATCGGTGATGCGCTACGTCCCGTCACGGATACCGTCGCCGAGGCGCTGACCAAGGTCACCAAAAGCATCACCTCGCTGTCTGACAGCGCGCCCGGGGTCGTCGGTGGTATCGCCACGGTCGGAGCGGGACTGATCGCCTTAAAAGGCATTTTCAGCACGATCAAGATCAGCAGGGGACTGATAAACCTTGCCCGAGGATCACGGGGTGGCATGGATGTCGTTTCGCAGGTGAAGGAAGCGGCAACAGGCAGTGGCCTTGGTACTGGAATTGACGCAGGTAATGACGGCGTGAAAAAGGTTTTCGTCGTCAATGCCGCCGCTATGGGGGGCGGGGGCGGTGTGGATGCGTCGGGCGAGTCGCGCCGACGTGGACGCGGGTCAAGGCGTAGTGCTCGGCGTCGGTCACTGCCTAATCAAAGGGGGCCTCGTTCGTCTGCGCCTCGTCCACTCGTTCCGGTTTCTCGTCCGCCTGTCCCCATCCAGCGTCCGCCTGTTTCGATCCCACGGCCACCAGTCCCGTCCGTTCCAAGTGGTGCGCTGTCCAAGCTCGGCACCGTCGCAGGAGCGGTCGGCAAGGTCGGAAAGGTAGCCAAGGTCATTCCTGGCGGCACGCTGCTGGAGTCCGGCGCGATGGCTTTTGAAACCTTTCAAAACGCCAAGACCAAGGATGAAAAGGCCGAGGGTTATGGCGCCGCTGCCGGCAATCTGGCGGGAACCATGGCCGGCGCCGCCGCTGGGGCCGCCATTGGTTCGGTGGTGCCGATCATTGGTACGGCCATCGGCGGCTTGATCGGTGCCTACCTCGGCAGTCAGGGCGGCGCGGCGTTGGGGGGCTCCCTCGGTAAATCGCTGTTTGGTGGCGAAGACGAAAAGCCCGAGCAAGTGGCTAAGGCACCGGTACCGACCACGCCACTCATGCTTGTATCAGCGGCTCAGCACGGTCCGGTGCTGGGAGACGTCGCACGCTCGATGGCGGTAACGGCGCCGCTTAAATCGGCGGCACTGGCCATCCAACCCAAGGAAGCGGAAAAGCCGGTACCGGCCAAGGTGGATCAGCAGTTTCAATATTCACTGAGCATGCCGGTCACGGTGCAGGGCGATGTGAAAGATCCGCAGCGCCTGGCACAGGATCTGATGCCGCACATGCAGCGGATGATGGAAGGCGCAGCGAAACAGAATGCCGCCAAGCTGTACGACGAACCCCATGTGTAAGGAGGCCTCATGGCTTATATGGAAAGCATGCAATCGAGCCTGAAGTATCTGGTGGAAGCGGCTGAAACCGGGCGACGCAGTGCGGACGGCACGCTGATGCCGGTCAACGGTGCGATTCGCGAACTGACCGGCGCCGCGTCCGAGTTGGAAAACATCCCGTTTGTCGGCCCGGCCATCGGCGCCAAGCTTCAGCGGGTCATGCGCGGCGTCGATGCGGCTCAGGCCAAGGTCGGCCAGGTGGTGGCGGTGTATGGTCGCGCCACTCGGGCGGCGGCCGAAGTGCAGGAGCGGCTGGGTACATTGAAGGAACAGGCGGGCAAGGCGGCCACGGCGATCAACAACATTGCCGGCAAGGTCAGTCCGTCGCTGGCCAACATCGTGCCCACCAGTTCCTTTGCCGTGGATGCCACGCCGGCACCGGAGGCGGTGAAGCCGTTCCCGCACCTGATGATCATCCAGCCGCGCGACCCGAAGATTGAGCCGTATTACTTCAACCTGGACACGGCGGCGTTTGATGAGCTGAGCCGGTCGACCGAATTCCGCTGGGCTTCGCAGGAGCGGCTGACGCGTCGGCCGGCGAAGCAGGCCATCGGCATGGGCGATGAAAAGTTGACCCTCAAGGGCACGATCTACCCGGGCTTCAAGGGTGGGTTGAAGCAGCTCGACACCCTGCGTTCCATCGGGGCCAGGCTGCAGCCGCTGACGTTGACCACGGGCTATGGCGAGGTGATCGGGACGTGGTGTCTGAAAAACATCAACGAGGAACAGTCCGCGCTGCTGCACGGCGGGATTGCTCGCAAACAGGGTTTCACTTTGGAGTTTGAGCGCTATGGCGACGACATGCAGGACGTCTGATGGCGACATGCTCGATGTCATTTGCAACAACGTTTACGGCCATTTGAATGGCAGCGTCGAAGCCGTGCTCGATGCGAATCAGGGGCTGGCCGATGAGCCTCAGCCGTTCCGGTTGGGCGTGATCATCGTCCTGCCAGATCTGCCCAGCCCGATAGAGGAGGGCGTCTCGCTCTGGAACTGATCAGCTATAGTCAACGTGTAGCCCTTGAAGCACTTGCAGCTACATCCCCTTCAGAACCCGCCTCGGCGGGTTTTTTTTCGGAAAAAATTCATGACCCCGATGTTTCGAATCGTCGCCGATGGGGCCGTCGTCACGGCCAAGATCAATGATCGGCTGTTGTTGCTGCGCACCTCTGACAAGCCGGGCATGGAGTCCGATGAGTTTGAACTACGTATCGACGACCGTGATGGTCAGGTGAAATTGCCACGACGTGGCAGCGCCATCGAGATCTACCTAGGCTATGCCGAAACGTCCTTGGCGCGCATGGGCAGCTATACCGTGGATACGGTCGAAGTGTCCGGTCCGCCGGATACCATCGTGATCAAGGGCAAGGCCAGCGACATGCGTGGCAGTGGCAAGACCATCCGTAGCGGAAGCTGGGAAGAAGTGCCGCTGTCGAAGATCGTGGCCGACATCGCCGCGCGCAATAGCTGGCAACCAGTGTGCCCGGTGTCGACCAAGGTCGCCCGCGTCGATCAGCTCAACGAATCCGATTTTAATTTCATCACTCGTCTGGCCAAGCAATACGACTGCACGGCCAAGGTGGCCGACGGCAAGCTATTGGTGATGCCGCGCCAAGGTGGCCAGACTGCCAGCGGCAAGTCGTTCGGCGCCATCACCCTGACGCGCAGCGACATCAGCCGCTGGCAATTCAGCCTCGGAGATCGCAACTCGCACAAGGCCGTGGCCACCAAACATCAGGACAAAAAGAACGGCAAGCTCGCGGTGGTTACCATCGACAATGATGACGCTCCGGACGGGCTGCCGGCAGTGCATACCGACCGTCATATCTACCCAGATAAGGGCGCTGCTGAAGCGGCCGCCAAGGCCCGTCTGTCAGCGTTCAACCGCTCGACCGCCGATGTGCGGCTTGAGATGCCCGGTCGCACGGACATCTTCGCCGAGCGCCCCATCATCGCTCAGGGGTTCAAGGTCGGGCTTGATGGTGAATACCTGGCTGATTCGGTCGAGCAGGTGTTCACCCAGTCTGGCTGGTCCACCACGGTCGAATGCAATGCCGGCAAAGCCGGTAAATCCAAGGGCAAGAAAAAGAAAGGGCCGAAACCACCACTCAAGGTGGTGAACATCGAGAAGCAGTAGCCGCATCCCATCGCCGCCTGAGTGCGGTTTTTTTATGTCTGGAGTTTGGTATGTCCATCAGTCAGCAGCAGTTGCTGCAAATCCTCCCCAACGCCCGCCCTGTCGCGGGCGTTTTTGTGTCCGTGCTTGAGGCGGCTATGGTGCGTTTTCGAATCACCTCGCCAGTGCGGCAGGCGGCGTTTATCGCCCAGTGCGGGCACGAGTCGCAGCAGCTGATCAAGCTGTCGGAAAGCCTCTACTACCGGGACGCCGAGCGCGTCGCGCGCTTGTTCAAGTCGGGTTTCGATGACAACCGTAACGGCCGAGCAGATCCGGTCGAGATCGAGGCCGCAAAAGCTTATCTGCAAAACTCGGAAAAGCTGGCCAATCGCGTCTATGCCGATCGCATGGGTAACGGCCCCGAGGCCTCGGGCGATGGCTACCGCTATCGCGGGCGGGGCCTGATCCAGATCACCGGCCGCGACAACTACCGCCTGTGCGGCAAGGCACTCGGCCTGCCGTTGCTCGAGCGGCCCGAGCTGCTGGAGCAGCCGGAATATGCCGCGCTGTCGGCGGCCTGGTACTGGTGGGATCGGGGCCTTAACGATCTGGCCGACGCGGGGTTGTTCGACGGCATCACCCGGAAAATCAACGTGGCCAGCGCCGGTCTGGCCGATCGACGCGAGCTGTGGGCCAAGGCCAAGGCGGTGTTATGTCAGTCCTCGATCTGATTCCGGCACCGGTGCGGCCGTGGGTGATCGCCCTGGTACTGCTGTCGATCGCCGGGGCCGGCGCTGCCGGCAGTTGGGTGATTCAGGGCTGGCGTTACGGTAACGCGCTGGCCGAGCAGGCCCGCCAGTCCGCCGACGTGGCCAAGGCGGCCGCCGAGGCATCGGTGGGCGCGCTGGTGATTGAGCAGGATAAGCGCCTGGCGCTGGAGCAGCGCCTGAAAGATAACGACCAAACCCATTACAAGGATCTATCCGATGCGCAAAAAGCTCAGCAACGCCTGTCTGATCACCTTGCCACTGCTGATGTCCGGCTGTCAGTCCTACTTGCCGCCATCCCCGGCTCCGGTGGTGCTGACGGGGTGCCAACCGCCACCAGCGCCGGCGGCGTGGTTCATGGAGGCACAAGAACCGAACTTGACCCAGCGCATGCTCAAAGAATTGTCGGCATCACCGGAGACGGCGATCGAGGATTGATTGCGCTGCGGGCCTGTCAGGCGTATGCAAGGGAGGTTGGTCGATAGGCGCAGCCCGAGCTAATCTGTCAGCATTAGCACTAAATCATCACATCACGAGTGGCTGAGTGTGTTCATGATATTTCCATGGCAGCCTTTCTGCCCGCCAATACTCTATCAGTTAGGCTGCCACCAGCGATGGGATCACGTTTCTCTGGCTCGCAATATCGCGCGCTAGGCTCCACGTAGTAGCAACGACCATGCTTGATGGGAGCTGGTTTGATTCGTCCTTCGCGGGCCCATTTGCGCAGGGTGTTGGGGCTGGGAGGTGTTCTAAAGTGTTCCTCAGCCCATTCCGCAAGAGTCAATTTACTCATGATGGCGTTTCCCCGTAGGGCGAGATAATGGATTTACTTGTGTCTGAGCTCAGGAGCTTTTTTTCCCCTGACCGGCCGCCGAGGCAGTTGATAACAACCTGACGCAATACTTTTGGGTGGCCATCTCCGCCTATCACAAAGACGCATTTTTCGGCCTGTAGCCCGCTAAGAAGTGTCAGCACCGAAATAGAAAATAGCGGACGGAGTGAATCCTACACTTTGAAGCTCTGTAAGTGATGGGTGTGGCAGTACTCCTTGATTGCCTGCACTACGCCTTCTGGTGAGTCATCCGCTCCGTCTTCTGGGTAGAACAACAAATCGCTACCTGCTGGGTGAGGTACGAGCTTGTTGAAGTGTTCTACCAATTCGCCCCGAACCTCTTCCGTATCCGCGTCGTCGATAGCTTCAATCAAAGCTTTGAATTCCTGTTCGGTGTACTCGGCAAGATTACTCTTCAGTTCCATCACTCAATCCCTCTATGTATGTCGATATGGCGCCGTGGCGTAACAGCTCGCAAGTTTTCAGAATCGTACACGGCGCCACCCTCCTTAATTAGCTCTACGTGATGCAGTTCGAATGCAATTCGTTTTCCTGCATGCTCTATTTTGGGAGCCGCAGGAGCCAATCCCTTTGCCATGCCAGACAGATTACGAGAGCTGAATTGCTTGCTCAGTTCTGGATCGTTCGCTACGGCGATCCAAAACGCTTTCCTGAAAGCATCAAAGCTGCTGAATTCCTTCCCCCGAAGCTGATTGGCAATCTGCGAGGGCACAGGGGCTCCGAGTCCCGTACTGGCTCCGGCAAGCCAAATGCCCGTCACGTCTTCACCTTGCCCTGTTGCAACGCCTGGTGAATTCCTGACACTCATCACAATGTACAGTGGCTGCACACCAGAGTCGGCAGGGAATACCAGGATGAAATCCTTGTATTCGGGCGGATAGATCGGATTGACGATGATGTTATCGGCCTGCTCGGTTGGCGGATAAATCCAGATCTGAGGGGCTTGTGGTGCGCCCTCTAATGCGGGAGTGCCTGAGCTGGTGGACGGGTCAACTGCTGGTGTCCATATCAGAGTTATCCCCTCACCGAAGTCCGCCACCTGCTGAGAACCTTGCTCAACGAAGTGCACCACTGGAATCATCTCCCAGTCAGTGCGCTTTTGTGTGTTGTAGCCATATCCCTTCAGGCTGCCATCAGCCTGCTGTTCGACATGTATTCGAACTCGAGTACGGCCTTCTCTTAGGGATTGAAGCTGTTCTTCGGTGTACAGAGAACTATCACCCAGGCTCGAAGGCCACAACAATGCAACGACACCCGCCAAAGCACCAGCCGCTACACCGGCAGTGACGATGCTGGTACCGCCAGCAGCACCTGCACCGGTTGCGGCGCTTCCTGTCGCAACAGCAGCACCAGCACTGCACAGTCCACCGCAAGACACGCCCGCAGCCGAAGTAGCAGCTCCGCCCAGCAGAAGTGTTCCTAGTGTTGCGGGTAGCGCACCGCTAACTTTCTTGAGGGGAATGTTTCCTTGTGCATCAGTTTTACGGCCGCCGAGAATCGCGAACTCGCCGAAATTTGCAATTTTCTCAACAGGAATAAAACCGGATGGCTTTTTGTAATCGATTACACCGTCAGGGAGATCACAGCTTTTCGCGAATACACAGCCCACTAGGTTGGGCTTGGAGTGTTCCTTTGGAGGGATGTCTTTGTACTCAGCCCAACGCTGGGCATGGATATCAACAGGCTCTACGCCTTGGTTGCGATAGCCCTTCGGCGGGTTTGGAACATAACCACTCATGCAACATCCTTGTTCGTCCTTGAGGTTTTTCGTCCCGAAGCAAATCGGAGCGCGATGTTACCGCTATGGATGGCGAGTTTGAATGCAGGCACTTTGGTATTGCGCCAGCAACGTGCCGACTGAGGCTAGATCAAACCCGACTTGACCCTTACGCATGCTCAACGAATTATCGCCATCACCGACAATGGTGATCGTGACTGATTGCGCTGCAAGCGTGCCAAACTTTCGTCAAAAGCCTCGGCTCGTTGACTGAGTTTGCGAGGTGAGCTGGACGTGTGGGTGGCGCGAACTTTCAGTCCGGCGCCATCAACAAAGCCAAGGTCATCTTGATGAACTCTTCATTCTTGTCGATTGCCCAGAGTGCGCCGCGCACGTTTTCGGCAACCTCGGCAGAGCCACGCTGTTCGACCCAGTTCGACAGCTCCATGATGGCCGCTTCGAGGGCGAGTTGGTTTTCGTTGATCTTGAAAAGCAGGGAAGGGAGCAGGTCAGAATTAAGCATCATTTTTCTCCTCGGTCGAAGAAATCAGATTAGTTAAGGTGCGGAGTATTAAACTATGATTTTCTAGGCCTGTTATCGATCCAACTTCGAACCTCTGACTTGATCCATGCCACCGCTCGATCACCCAGGCTAACTTGTTTTGGGAATTTTCCCTCATTTATCATCTTATAAATTGCGCTAGTGCTCAAACTTGTAATTCGCTTGACCTCAGCTATTCGTAAGAACTGAGTCATCTGCTCGAAAGGCTCAGTTTGTTGAGTCGGTTCAGTCAATTCATTGTGATTGAGTCGTTCAATTGGTGTTTCACTGCGCGAATATTTTGGCGCGCGCCCCATAAGGCGTTCGTGCTCCATTTTGGCTGTGCGTCGCTGAGCGTCTAGGTAATCGGCTAAGTCCTTGATATGAATACCCCGTGCAGCTTTCGGGCTGTTTTCAATCTGAACTACAACAATGTCGATCTGGCCGGCCGCGACCTTACTTTTCAGTTTTTCAGGCGTTAAATGGGAAAAGTAATCGGCGCAGACGCGATCTATAGGAACAATGACCTGGCCGTCATACTGAACCATTAGAAAAAGAAGGGTGTTCATCAAAATCCAGTCCTCACGGCTCCGGCGTGTTCATACAATCATCCTTTGTTGCATTCGCTGCAACTCATGCATGAAGAATTACCGCCATCACCGACACCGGTGACCCTGGACTGATCGCGCTTCAGGCGTGCCAGGCCTGCGAGTCATCACGCATTGATCTTGATCAATATTCAGACCAAAAAAAGCCGCTAACAAGCGGCTTTCTTTTCGAAACTTGGTTGTCAATCGCAGTAGGCGGACAGAATCTCTTGAGGGCTAGGCTTGGTATCGAGTCGCTTGAGCAGCATCTCATAATCTCGGTTTTCTTTGAGCGGCGCCGGATAGATTTGCTGATTCTCGCTTTGCAGAGAGGCACGAGCGCTTGACAGCAATTCGTCATGCCTGCGGGTGGAGCTAAAAAAGCTCATTGCATTCTCCATTATCAGCTCCTTTTGAAAAAACGCGGATTAAGTTCTGGTTTGAAATAGTGTTTGCGGTCGATCCACACAAAACCATCATGCTTGCTGATGATCGCTACGTCGATAGGGCCGGAAACTGATTCGCTCGGTTTGGTTACACGCTCCTTGAGTGATTCTAGCTCAATGAGGCTTTTCGCCAACCCAGCCATATCTGGTAAGGGAAGCGAATGTATAATGTTCGACAAAGGAAAGAAATGCTGGTTTCGGATTTTGTGGAACCATTTGTCCGTGTGCCCATCCCTCGCTTCCTTAACTAGCTCGGCTAAACGTTCTGACTGCACAGCGTCTGGTGTGCCGCACTCCTCCATCACCTTTCGTCCGAAATCTGCAAGCGCCAGACTCGTGGAGTCGAATACAGCTCCAAAAACATCAGGTGCTACCCCCATCCTGAAGGTATCGATCATGCTTGTGGTCGCGAATGGCTGGATCACAGCCGGAGATTCGGCATCCATATTTCTGGGGTCTTGGCGGGAAAATATCAAACGATCCCCCAGAAATCCGTAGCATTCAAAAACCTCAAGTGAGGGGTAATAATCGTCTTTGCCGTAGCCGGCGATGACCACGCCCGTGCGATCTGAAAAATTGATAAAGTCTTTGACTGCGTATTTGATTAGCGTGTTGACGAACTTTGGCACTAAGCTCGCGCGGTCTGGCTGGTTCTGAAAAATTATTAACGATTCTGGTGCGGCTTCGATAAATGAAGTAGAGCTTTTCGCAATAGCGTTGGCAATATCCACGTCTGTAATGAGCGCGTGTAGAGGCATCTCGTCCACGGTCGCCTCTATAATGTCGAGCGCCTGATCGACCTGCGCCGTGGAAAGCGCAGATAGTCCAGCAAGACTGTCCAATTCATGCTGATCAGATACCATTTTCTGCATGCGATAGGCTGCTGAGCCGATCAGATTGAACAGCGCCTGGTTACGAGCCTGCTCAGAAAAAAGCTTTTCGTGGTGCTCAATGAAGTCAAAAAATCGCTTCGGATAAGCTTCGAGACGATCGTGCTGTTCCTCCCCTAAGTCCTCCCGGAATGATTTGATTGCGAGTTCCCACGGAACTCCTTGCAGTGACGCTGATCCGTAGATCATCAGGCCAACCGGAGCTGATCGGGACAATTCGAAAAGCTTATTCGCACCTTTGAAATACCGGCGTTCCTGCAGTCCATCTTTCCACGAAGTGACCGTCGTCGCGCTATCCGCAGCGAGCACGACGGCAGTTCTACTCATAATCGCGATTTCAGCTGTCATCCCACTCCCCTCTAAGGCTGGCCGGGCGTCCGCCATTGAACAGCATGAGGGTAGTCGCAAGACATTAGCCATGCCACTGGAGCCGATGGGTTAATTTGAGGCTGTCATAAAGCTGGCATAACCGAGCCAAAACCACCCATTCAGGCACAAAAAAGGCACTTGCGGTAAACGCTAAGTGCCTGATTTGTAACGCTTATTTGGTGGAGCCGGGGGGATTTGAACCCCCGTCCGCCAGTACTCCGCTGTCGGTACTACATGCGTAGCCGTGTCTATTAAGTTAACCCTCAGCGACCCGACGGGCAGGGTGCTTTGGGCGAGTTGTGTAAGTTTTAGCCGATTCGTCCACAACGTACTGCACGGCGATTCTGTTCTATATGACAATCATTTTGGGTTTACAGACATCCCCTGATGATTGCTGGACCCGAAGGTACCAGGAGCATTGTCAGCTGCAATTAAGCAGCGAGAGCAACACCGTATTGGTCGTCATTGGCAACTATAAGTAGTTGCAACAGTGGATTTACGAGTTCTGTTACCAACTCGGCATGCACCTAAAGTTTCGCAACCGGCGTCGAATCCTAAACGGCCCCGAACTCATTGCTCAGTACATCTGTTTGAGCAACAAGCCTGCGCAGTGTACGCCAATCGGCCGGCAAGGCCAACCGGAAGGTTGGCCGCGGCATCGATCAGTTGTTGGTGCCGGTGGATTTGCGCAGTTCCAGGATGGTTTGCGAGGTTTCCGCAACGCAGTCGTCGATCTTGCCCTGAGCCTTGAGTGCTTGAGCCTTTGCCACGCTGGTTTCAGCACGCTGACTCATGTCTGGCGACGCTGACAGCTGCCCCTTCATATTATTAATGGTCTGGATATTGGCATCACACAGATCGGCTGGTTTGCCAGCGGCGAACGAGCTGGAAGCCATCATCGATGCAGTAACGAACAGACCTAACAGTACAGAACGTTTCATGTGTATCTCCTTGAACCGAGTGGGTCCAGACTTCGCTGGCCGTCAGGACGGGCAACCAAATGGAAGAACAACCCCGATCAGTCGGGGTTGTTCTGTGGACTACAGTCGAACTCAAGGGTTCTATTTTTCTTCAGCAGGCCTCGCCCGGGTCACCCGGTCCACCAGATAGACCAGCCCGTGGTAGTCGATTCCGCCATGTTGCGTCAGACCGATCTCACAGGTGCGGCTGGTGGAAATCCCTTCGCTGCATTGCTGCACGGCATCCTTCAAAGTCCTTAGCGAATGGGCGTTCAGCTCCGGCGTGGTGAAGCCTTTGTCACCGGCAAACCCGCAGCAATGAATGCCTTCCGGGATCACCACGTTGTTGCTGCACTTGCGCGCCAGATCAATCAACGCCTGACTTTCGCCAAGGTGCTGGGTGCTGCACGTCACATGCACGGCAATCGGTGCTTCCTGCGGTGTGAAGACCAGTCGATCAAGCAGATGCGTACGGATGAAGCGCACCGGGTCGTACAGGTCCAGACGCACATCTCCCACATCCTGTACCAATCGCAGCGTGCAGGGACTGGTGTCGCAATAGATCGGATCGAGCCCGCCACGGCTGGCGTGGAGCAGGGCGCTGATCAGTTCCTGGCGCTTGTGTTCGGCCTGTTCGGCGTAGCCTTTGGAGGCGAATGGCTGACCGCAGCAGAGGTTGTCCTGATTGTCGGGAAAGACCACTTGGTAACCAGCCTTTTCCAGCAGGCCACGGGTTTTGTCGTACAACGACATCTGCTCTTTATCGCCTGCTGCCGGGCCCATTACTCGCGAAACACATGCCGCCAGATACACCACGCGCGGTCGCTCGTCCGTCACGCTCGGGTTGAAACGAATGGCTTTTTCCGGCTGAGGCATCGCATTGGACCACTGCGGAACCTGGCCTTTGGACAGGCGTGTCAGGGTCGCCGAAAGCTTCGCCAGACGTGGTGCGCCCAGCAGCATTCGCGCGCCGTTGGCGACATGCAGAGTGAATCGCGCACCTTGCAGCGTGGTGGCGAAATTTCCTTCGATCCAGTTGGCGGTTTTCGTATGGGTGGCGTGTCGGCCGCGAAGCTTTTTCACCAGTTCGCCGGTGTTGATGCCTACAGGGCAACGTTGCGCACACAGACCGGTGGCGGCGCAGGTTTCGATGCCTTGGTATTCGTAGGCTTGTTCCAGTTCGGTGGTGTCGATGCCGGCGCGTTTTTTCGCCTGAATGTCACGCCAGATCACGATGCGCTGGCGCGGGCTCAGGGTCAGGCCTTTCGACGGGCAGACCGGTTCGCAGAAACCGCACTCGATGCACTTATCCACAATCTCGTCGGCGGCTGGCAACGGCTTCAGGTGTTTGAGGTGGATCTGTGGATCTTCGCTGAGCACCACGTCCGGGTTGAGAATGCCATTGGGGTCGAGCAGGCGTTTGAGTTGCCACATCAATTGGTAAGCATCGCTGCCCCATTCCAGCTCAACGAACGGCGCCATGTTGCGCCCGGTGCCGTGCTCGGCCTTCAGTGATCCACCGAACTCCACTGCCACCAGTTGCGCCACGTCGTCCATGAACGCTTGGTAGCGTGCGACTTCTTCCGGGCTGTTGAAGCCTTGGGTGAAGACGAAGTGCAGATTGCCTTCCAGTGCGTGTCCGAAAAGGATCGCTTCGTCGTAGGAATGTTTGTCGAACAGTTCGATCAGGCGATTCACGCCGATTGCCAGTTGCTCGACCGGGAAGGTCACGTCTTCGATGATCACCGTGGTGCCGGTTTTACGCACGGCGCCGACGGCAGGGAAGGTGTCTTTGCGGATTGCCCAGAGGCGCGCGTTTTCCAGCGGGTCTTCGGTGAAATCGACGCGTTTCTCCACCGGAAAACTGTTGATCGAGACCATGATCTGTAACAGCTGTTCGTGGAGCAGCGAGGACGAGGCTGCGCGGGATTCGATCAGCAAGGCACAGGCATTATTCGACAGGTGCTGTACGAAATCCGGCATGCCGGGTTTGTCCTGCACTGATCGCAGACTGCGCCGATCCAGCAGTTCTACCGCCGATACCGGCTGGCTTTTCAGTACCGTCACCGCGTTACAGCAGGTTTCCACGTCCGGGAACACGATCAGCGCCGAGGCCTTGTTCGGGTGGTCGATTACTGTGTCGTAAGTCACCGCGCTGATGAAGCCCAGCGTGCCTTCGGAGCCGACCAGCAGATGGCTCAAGATATCCACAGGCTCGTCGAAATCGACCAGGGCGTTGAGTGACAGGCCGGTGGTATTTTTCAGACGGTATTTGTGGCGAATTCTTGCGGCCAGTTCGGCATCGGCGCGGGTTTCGCGACCCAATGTCGCCAGACGATCCAGCAGCTCGGCATGACTGACGCGAAACGCTGCGACGCTGGCGGGGTCTTCGGTATCGAGACGAGCGCCGTCAGCCAGCACCAGCCGAATTCCGGCCAGGGTGTGATAGGTATTTTGCGCAGTGCCGCAGCACATACCGCTAGCGTTGTTGGCGACGATGCCGCCGATCTTACAGGCATTGATCGAGGCTGGGTCCGGGCCGATCTTGCGCCCGAACGGCGCCAGCCAGGCGTTGGCCTGCGCGCCGATCACGCCCGGTTGCAGGCGGATTTGCATGCCTTGGCCGCGAATCTCGCGAGCGTTCCAGTTATCCCCAAGCACGATCAAAACGGAATCGCTGATCGCTTGGCCGGACAAACTGGTGCCGGCAGCACGGAAGGTCACCGGGACGTGATCGCGTTGCGCGAGTTTCAGCAGCGCCACCACTTCGTCTTCGGATTCGACGCGGATTACCAGTTGCGGAATCAGTCGATAAAAACTGGCGTCGGTGCCGAAGGCCAATGTCGATAGCGGGTCGTCGAAACGCCGGTCGGCGGGGATCAGTTGTTGCGCATCACGCAGAAAATTAGCCGGAAGCGTCATTGGTCCTCCAGGATCAGCACCACCAGATCTTTCGGGCCGTGGGCGCCGTAAGCCAGCACTTGTTCGATGTCAGCGGTTTTCGATGGGCCGGACACCAGCAGCGCGTTGGTCGGCATGCCTTGGGCCCAGTTGAACTCCTGTTGCACCTGATAGAAGTTGTCGCGGATTTCACTGGCCTTGAGCAGGGCGAAATGCACCGGCGGCACGAGGCTCATCAGGCGCGGTTCTTCGCGGGTCGGCCAGAGAATCAAACTGCCCGTCGCGGCAATTGCGCCGAGGGTGCCGGTGAGGCTGGCCGGGGTGTCGTTGAACAACTCGGCTTTCCAGTCTTCCATCGGGCGGTCGTAGGATTTCAATGTCGGCAGCTCGGGATTGTTCGCCCAGTGCTGTGTGATTTGCTCGCCGTGAGGTGTAGTCGGTGCGATCAGCAGGCTCGGCAACTGACGGTCGCGCAGTAATTGCGCGAGCAGTGCAGGCCAGCTATCAGCCGAGGTCAGGTGGATTTCGGTGTGCACCGCTTCCATCAGCTTGCGCAGTTGCGGAATGCGTTGTTCGGCGCTGTAGGTGTAGGGCTGGGTCACCAGTTCGACGTCGAAGTTGTCGGCAATCGGTGTGGTGCCGGTCAGACTTTTCCGTAGCTTGCCGAGGATATTTTGCTTGGCGCTCATCAGCGATCTCCCTGTTTGGCCAGATGCTCGCGGGCCATGTCGTGCAGTGAGCGGGCGGCGGGTTTCGGTGCGCTGTGATTTTGTGTCCAGGGGCCGACATTTTTCGGCGCGAGGGCACGCAGGCGCGTGGCGAAGAAGCCGAACAGGCGATAAAGCGTCGGCGAACTGTTGAGCTTCGCCCAGGCATTCCAGATGAAGCGTTCCTTGCGCGAATACTTGCTGCCCTGGCCGCGCATCACTTGATTGGGGCTGTCCGGGGCTTTGACGTTTTCTTCGCGCAGGCGCCGCAGGATTGCCGGGATAGGAATTTTTACCGGACAGACTTCGCCGCAGGCACCGCACAGCGATGACGCGCTCGGATGATCCGGGACTTTCGCAAGACCGACCATATGCGGGGTGATGATTTTGCCGATGGGGCCCGGGTAAACCTCGCCATAGGTATGGCCGCCGACACGGGTGTAGACCGGGCAATGATTCATGCAGGCGCCGCAGCGGATGCAGTTCAGCGTCTGGCGCAGTTCGCTGTCGGCGAAGGCCTGGCTGCGACCGTTGTCGAGCAACACCAGGTGCACTTCCTGCGGGCCGTCGAGTTCATGTTCCTTGCGCGGGCCGGAGATCATGTTGACGTAGGTGGTGATCGGAATGCCCAGCGCCGAGCGAGTCAGCAGCGACAAAAGTGGCACCACGTCGCGAAGGTTTTCCACGACCTTTTCGATACCCGTTACCGCGATGTGCACGGGCGGCACCGTGGTGGTCATGCGGCCGTTGCCTTCGTTTTCCACCAGCAGCAGGGTGCCGGTTTCGGCCACGGCGAAGTTGACACCGGAGACGCCGATGTCCGCTTCGAAGAATTTCTGCCGCATGACTC
>NZ_JBIUXX010000089.1:6046-15507 GCF_044744235.1 Pseudomonas sp. NPDC087346 | reverse complement strand
AGTCGCAACCTGTTCATGGTCGACCCGGGCGTCAAGTATTGGGACACCATCACCAGCAAGACCGTCGACGCACCCGGTTCGGCTTGGGCGGCGGGTCTGTTTGCCTGGACGGATGCTGAATACGGTTTCTGGGCTTCGCCGTCGAACAAGGAGTTGACCGGCATCACCGGTACCGGTCGCGCGGTCGAGTACCTGGACGGCGACGAGACCTGCCGGGCCAACCTGCTCAACAACGCCAATATCACCACGATCATTCGTGACGACGGTTACCGCCTGTGGGGCAACCGCACGCTGTCGAGCGATCCGAAGTGGGCATTCGTTACCCGCGTTCGCACGCTCTTCATCCTCATGGACGCGGTGCAGGCGGGACACAAATGGGCGGTCGACCGCTCGATCACCAAGACCTACGTGACCGATGTCACCAACGGTCTGAACGCATTCATGGCCGACCTCAAAGCCCAGGGCGCGATCATCAACTTTGAAGTGTTCCCCGACACCGAACTGAACACGGCCAGCCAGATCGCCCAGGGCAAGGTGTATTGGCGCATCCGTTTCACCGACGTGCCGCCGGCAGAAAACCCGAATTTCCTTTTCGAAGTCACCGATCAGTGGATGACCGAAGTGCTTGAAGCAGCCTAAGGGGGCGTAGCAAATGATTCCTCAGACTTTGTACAACACCAACCTGTTCGTCGACGGCGTGAACTTCTCCGGCGACGTGCCCAGCCTGACGCTGCCCAAGCTGACCACCAAGACTGACGAATATCGTGGCGGCGGCATGGCCGGCCCCATCGAGATGGATCAGGGGCTTGAGAAAATGGAAGCCTCGTTTGTCACCAAGGGCGTGCGCCGCGAGTCGCTGAAGTACTTCGGCCTGGCTGACGGCACGGCGTTCAACGCCACGTTCCGTGGTGCCTTCAAAGGTCACAAGGGCGCGGTAACGGCAGTCGTCGCCACCCTGCGCGGTCGCCTCAAAGAGGTCGATCTGGGTGACTGGAAAGCCGGTGATGCTGCCGAGATCAAACACGCCGTTGCGGTCACGTACTACAAGCTCGAAATCGACGGGCGCCTGATGTACGAGATCGACATGGTCGCCGGCATTCAAGTGATCGACGGCAAAGACCAACTCCTCGAAGTGCGCCAGGCGCTCGGCCTGTAAGGAAAGATTCAGATGACCCAATCAATCGCTAAAAACCTTCCGGCCTGGCTGTCGCTCAGTGCAGTCGGTGCCGTCGTAACGCTCACCCGCCCAAGCCAAGCCAATAGCATCGACGTCGAGACGTTGAACCTGCGCAACCCGACCGTGCGTGAAGTGCGCGCGGCTGACCGTGCTGCCAACGGCGATGATGAACAGCGCGAACTGATGCTGTTCGCCGGTCTGGCCGAAGTCGGACTGAAGGATCTGGAAGGCCTCAAGCTGACGGATTATCGCCGCGTGCAAACGGCGTATTCGCACCTGGTACCGAAAACCGATTATTCGGACTCGATGCCGGCGTGGTTGTCGCTGACCACCGATCAGGTGCTGGTAACGCTGTCGTGTCCGAGTGAGATCAACGGCGTGACGGTCGACAAGCTGGCTTTGCGTTCGCCGACCGTGGGCGACGTGCGGGCGGCCAACCGTGAAGTGGGTGGTGATGATGAGCAGCGCGAGCTGGTGTTGTTTGCCGCGTTGTCCGCTGCGCCTGTGGCGGATCTGGAGGGGCTGAAGCTGGTGGATTTTAACCGCTTGCAGGCCGGCTATTTTCGCATGGACAACGACGACGGGCTTTAACCCCAGCGTTATCAAGTCGGCGGCGAAACGTCTGGCGGCGGAAACCGGATTTTCCGCTGCTGAGATCCAGTCGATGCCGTTCGCGGATATGGTGTGGTGGCTCACGGATTGAGCCGCCACCGGTAGTGCTGGGCACATGAGGGCCATGACATGGCAAACAAACTCGCCCTCGGGCTGGTGATCGGCGGTGCCGTCAGTTCCACGGTCGGCGCCGCGTTCAAGGACGTGACCGGGCGCATCAAGCGCCTCGAGGCAGAAGGCAACAAAGCGCGGGTGCTGCAGCGCACGATTGGCGACACCATCCGCCTGCGCGAAGAATGGAAAAAGGCTCACGACACCGGCGCTGCCGGCGCGTCCAAATTACTCAACCGTTTAAACTCGAACCTCGACAGCTTGAAAAAGCAGGGGATCGAGGTCGGCCGGCTGGAAAAAGCCTATCGCTCGATGGGGCAGACGGCCAACAAGGCCGAGCTGAAAGCCAAGGGTCATCAGCAGATTGATTCTGGCGTAAAGGGCATGAAGGGCGCCGTCGGTGCAGCGGTGGTCGGTGTCGGTGCCATGGCGGTACCGACCAAGGTCAGCGCGGATTTTGGCGCCATTGTGCGAGACATCGCGATTAAGGCCGGCATTGCCAACAAGCCGCAAGAGCAGGAGATGTCGCGCAAGATCATCGACACTTCACGCGATACCGGCATGGCGCGCAACGATGTGGCCGACGTGGTCAATCAGTTGGTCGGCGCCGGTATGGACCTGAGCAAGGCGCTGGAATACGCGCCTGTCGCGGCCAAGTTTGTCGTGGGGCAGGGATCCAGCGGCGTCGACACGGCGAAGATGATCAACGCTCTGGGGCAGAACGCCAAGATCACCGACCCCAAACAGATGCAGCAGGCGCTGGAGGCGATTGCGTACCAAGGGCAGGCGGGCAGTTTTGAAGCGGCCGACATGGCTAAGTGGTTTCCCGAACTGCTGGCCAACATGGCCAGCAACGGCATCACCGGCTTGGACGCGGTGACGCAACTGGGCGCCATGTTGCAGGTGCAGATGAAGCAGGCCGGCAGTTCGGACGAAGCGGCCAACAACCTGAAAAACTGGATGGGCAAAATCGGTTCGACCGATACGGTCAAGGCTTACGAAAAAGCCGGGATCGATTACAAGGGATCGATGCAGACCGGTTTGCAAAACGGTATGTCGACGCTTGAGACCAGTATGGCGCTGGCTCAGAAATACATTCAGGCGACCGATCCAAAGCGCGCGGCGGCCATGGCCGAAGCGACGTCGAAAATCAGCAAGGAAGCCAATCCAGAAAAGGCCAAGGCCATGATGGCCTCGCTGGAAGAATCCTTGCGCACCGGCGACCTGTTCGCCGACATGCAGGTCAAGGCCGCATTGTCGGCCTACATGCAGAACAAGGCGCTGTACAGCCAGCTCAAAAACGATTCGCGTGACGCGACCGGGATCCTGGACAAAAACCTCGCCGAGCGGCGCGAGTCGTCATCGCAGAAATGGGCGGAAATGGCCCAGTCGATGGATGACGCCATGCGCAGCATCGGCGATGCCTTGCGGCCGGTTACAGACGTCGTCGCGGAGTCGTTGACCAAGGTCGCTAAAGGTATCACTTCGCTGTCTGACAGCTCGCCCGGAGTCGTGACGGGAATCGGATTGGTCAGTGCCGCATTGGTTGGGCTATCCGGTCTGTATAGCTCTTTCAAGATGGGCAAAGGAATGCTCAACCTGGCGCGCGGAGCCTTGGGTAAAGGCAAGTCAGGTGAAGTGCAAAAGGTCTTTGTGACCAACGCCGAGGATGGCGAAGGCGGCGGTAAAGATGCCGAACCCAAGGGCAAGGCCGGTAAAGCGCTGTCGCTGGTTGAAACCGGCCTCAAGGCAGTGGCGGCGTTCAAGGGCACGCCGGCGGAAGGCGATGATGACGCCAGGGAAGGCGACGACAAGAAGCCAGGCAAATTCGATCTGGTTTCCACCGGCCTCAAAGTCGTGTCGCTGGCCAAGGAAGCTGCCTCGGGCGGCGATGATGAAGGCGAGGCGGGCGGCGGTGGCGACGCGGTTAAAAAGGTGTTTGTCGTCAACGCCAGTGCCATGGGTGGCGCCGGCGGCGCAGATGCCCCGGGCGAAACTCGCCGACGTGGACGCGGCTCGCGGCGCAATGCCTCGCGGCGTCGGCCGCTGCCTCGCCCTGGCTCGTCGCGTCCACCGGTGCCGCGTCCATCTGCTCCTGTACCACGTCCACCGGTTCCCGTGCCTCGTCCGCCCGTTCCCGTACCAAGGCCGCCGATTCCACCGGTGCCACCAGTTCCGGCCGGTGCGATGTCCAAACTAACTGGGGTGGTGCAGGCCGTCGGCAAGGTCGGCAAAGTCGCCAAGGGGGTTCCTGGCGGTTCGCTGCTGGAAGCCGGTGCGATGGCGTTCGACACTTTCGAGAACGCCCAGACCAAGGACGAGAAAGCTGAGGGTTACGGTGCGGCTGCGGGCAATCTCGCCGGCACCATGGCCGGTGCAGCAGCTGGTGCCGCCATTGGTTCGGTGGTGCCAATCATCGGCACGGCCATCGGCGGCTTGATCGGTGCTTACCTCGGCAGTCAGGGCGGTGCGGCGCTGGGCGGATCTTTGGGTAAGTCGCTGTTCGGTGGCGAGGATGAAAAGCCCGAACAAACGGCAAAGACGCCGGTGCCGACCACGCCGCTCATGCTGACGTCAGCGGCCCAACAAGGCCCGGTGTTGGGTGATGTCGCACGCTCGATGGCGGTGACGGCGCCGCTCAAATCGGCGGCGCTGGCGATCCAACCCAAGGAGCCAGAAAAGCCGGTGCCGGCCAAGGTGGACCAGCAGTTTCAGTATTCTCTGAGCATGCCGGTCACGGTGCAGGGCGACGTCAAGGACCCGCAAGCTTTGGCGCAGGACCTGATGCCGCACATGCAGCGAATGATGGCGGACGCGGCGAAGAGTAACGCCGCCAAGCTGTACGACGAACCCCATGTCTAAGGAGGATTCATGGCTTACATGGAGCAGATGCAATCGAGCCTGAAGTACCTGGTCGAGGCAGCGGAAACCGGGCGGCGCAGTGCTGACGGCATGCTGACCCCGGTCAACGGTGCGATCCGCGAACTGACCGGCGCCGCGTCCGAGCTGGAAAACATCCCGTTTGTTGGTCCGGCCATCGGCGCCAAGCTTCAGCGGGTGATGCGCGGCGTCGACGCGGCTCAGGCCAAGGTCGGTCAGGTGGTGGCCGTTTACGGTCGCGCCACCCGGGCGGCGGCCGAAGTGCAGGATCGACTGGGCACGTTGAAGGAACAGGCGGGCAAGGCGGCCACGGCGATCAACAACGTCGCCGGTAAGGTCAGTCCGTCGCTGGCCAACATCGTGCCCACCAGTTCCTTTGCCGGTGAGGCTACGCCGGCGCCGGAGGCGGTGAAGCCGTTCCCACACTTGATGATCATTCAGCCGCGCGACCCGAAGATTGAGCCGTACTACTTCAACCTGGACACGGCGGCGTTTGATGAGCTGAGCCGTTCGACCGAATTCCGCTGGGCTTCGCAGGAACGGTTGACGCGCCGGCCGGCGAAGCAGGCCGTCGGTATGGGGGATGAAAAGTTGACGCTCAAAGGCACGATCTACCCAGGCTTCAAGGGCGGATTGAAGCAGCTCGACACCCTGCGCTCAATCGGGGCCAGGCTGCAACCGCTGACCCTGACCACGGGGTATGGCGAAGTGATCGGAACGTGGTGCCTGAAAAACATCAACGAAGAACAGTCCGCTCTGCTGCACGGCGGGATTGCTCGCAAACAGGACTTCACTTTGGAGTTTGAGCGCTATGGCGACGACATGCAGGACGTCTGATGGCGACATGCTCGATGTCATTTGCAACAACGTTTACGGCCATCTGAATGGCAGCGTCGAGGCAGTGCTCGATGCCAATCAGGGGCTGGCCGATGAGCCTCAGCCGTTCCGGTCAGGTGTGATTATCGTCCTGCCGGATCTGCCGAGTCCGACCAGTGAGGGCGTCAGCTTATGGGATTGATTCTGGCCGATGCCGTCGCCGGCGCGGCGCCGCGCTACCCGTAACGACACTTTGTTTTTTGACCCGCCTTGTGCGGGTTTTTTATTGGAAAAAATCCATGACTCCGATGTTTCGAATCGTCGCCGATGGTGCCGATGTCACGGCCAAGATCAATGATCGGCTGTTGTTGCTGCGTACCTCTGACAAGCCGGGCATGGAGTCCGACGAGTTTGAGTTGCGTATCGACGACCGTGATGGGCAAGTGCAATTGCCACGGCGTGGCAGCTCAATCGAGATCTACCTGGGGTATGCCGAAACGACCTTGGCGCGCATGGGCAGCTATACCGTGGACACGGTCGAGGTGTCAGGCCCACCCGATACCATCGTGATCAAGGGCAAGGCCAGCGACATGCGGGGCAGTGGCAAGACCATCCGTAGCGGAAGCTGGGAAGACGTGCCGCTGTCGAAGATCGTGGCTGACGTTGCCGCGCGCAATGGCTGGACGCCGGTGTGTCCGGTATCGACCAAGGTCGCCCGGGTCGACCAGCTCAACGAGTCCGATTTTAATTTCATCACCCGGCTGGCCAAGCAATACGACTGTACAGCCAAGGTCGCCGACAGCAAGCTGTTGGTGATGCCGCGTCAGGGTGGCCAGACAGCCAGCGGTAAGACGTTCGGCGCCATTACCCTGACTCGACGCGACCTCAGCCGTTGGCAATTCAGTCTCGGTGATCGCAACTCACACAAGGCGGTCGCGACCAAGCATCAGGACAAGAAGAACGGCAAGCTCGCGGTGGTCACCATCGACAATGATGACGCTCCGGATGGCCTGCCGGCAGTGCATACCGACCGCCATATCTACCCAAACAAGACCGCTGCTGAAGCGGCGGCCAAGGCCCGTCTGTCAGCGTTCAACCGCTCGACCGCCGATGTTCGGCTTGAGATGCCCGGCCGAACGGACATCTTCGCCGAGCGTCCCATCATCGCTCAGGGGTTCAAGGTCGGGCTTGATGGCGAATACCTGGGGGATTCGGTCGAGCAGGTGTTCACCCAGTCTGGCTGGTCCACCACGGTCGAATGCAATGCCGGCAAAGCAGGTAAATCCAAGGGCAAGAAAAAGAAAGGGCCGAAACCACCACTCAAGGTGGTGAACATCGAGAAGCAGTAGCCGCATCCCATCGCCGCCTGAGTGCGGTTTTTTTACGTCTGGAGTTTGTATGTCCATCACTGAACAACAGCTGCAAAGCATCATGCCCAACGCCCGCCGCCAAGCGGGCGTTTTTGTATCCGCCCTCAACGCAGCCATGGCCCATCGGCAGATCAACACGCCGAAACGCCAAGCCGCGTTTCTGGCGCAAGTCGGCCATGAGTCGGGCCAGCTGCAGTACGTCCGGGAACTGGGCGGCGATCAATACCTGAGCAAATACGACACTGGCAACCTGGCTGCGAAACTGGGCAACACCCCGGCTGTGGATGGTGATGGCCAGCGCTATCGCGGTCGCGGTCTGATCCAGGTCACCGGTCACGACAATTATCTGCGCTGCAGCTTGGCGCTGTTCGGCGACGAGCGATTGCTGCGCACCCCTGAGCTACTGGAGCTGCCGCAGTGGGCCGCTGAATCGGCCGCGTGGTTCTGGTCCGTGAATGGGCTGAACGCACTGGCAGATCAAAACGAGTTCAACACGATCACCCGCAGGATCAACGGTGGCCTCAACGGCCTACAGGATCGGCTGGAGTTGTGGGGGCGGGCGAGGGCGGTGCTATGCGTCTCGGCGAACTGATCCCGACGCCGTATCGACTGGTGGCCAAAGGTGTGCTGCTGGCCGTTTTAGCCGGTGCTTCCGCCGCCATCGCCTGGCAATTACAGGATTGGCGCTACGGCAAACATCTCGCAGAGCAGGCCCGACTCCACACCGAAACGCTCAATCAGATAACCCTTGCTTCGGTCGCTCAGCAGCGTGCCGAACAGGATAAACGCCTCGCGCTCGAGCAGCGCTTGGCAACCAGTGAACGTACCCATTACCGAGCCTTGAGCGATGTCCAACGTGATCAAGGTCGCCTGCGCGACCGCCTTGCCACTGCTGATCTGCGCTTGTCAGTCCTACTCGACGCCACCACCGGCGCCGGCAACGGATCGGTGTCAGCCGCCACCGCCACCGGCGGCGTGGTTCATGGTCCCACAAGAGCCGAACTTGACCCAGCGCATGCTCAACGAATTATCGGCGTCACCGATGACGGCGACCGGGGGCTGATTGCCCTCGCGGCCTGTCAGGCATACGCCAAAGAAGTCTCAACACCGAAGTGAAAAAGAGCGGCTGAGCCGGATGCGTCAACATCCGGATCAGCCGCCGTCCCTGCAGATGGTCCCTGCAAGTCCAGCCAAGGCTCTTGCTCCGTGCACAAAGCGCGGCGAGCCTAGCACCTGTTTATCCATACAGTAAAGGTCTTGCTATTTATGTCTACACCCATCATCCCTTGGATGGGCGGCAAACGCCGCCTGGCCGACCGCCTCATCCCGCTTTTTCCGCCACACGAATGCTACGTCGAAGTCTTTGCCGGCGGTGCCGCGCTCTACTTCATGAAGCCCCAGCCATCGCCCGTCGAAGTTCTCAACGACATCAACGGCGATCTGGTCACGCTTTACCGCGTCGTGCAAAACCACCTCGAAGAGTTTGTGCGCCAATTCAAATGGGCGCTCAGCTCGCGGCAGGTGTTCGAATGGCAGAAAATGACCCGCCCCGAAACCCTCACCGACATCCAGCGCGCCGCCCGTTTCTTCTACCTGCAGCACCATGCCTTCGCCGGCAAGGTCTCGGGTCAGACTTTCGGGACGGCGACGACTGCCCCGGCCATCAACCTACTGCGGATCGAGGAAAACCTCTCGGCTGCGTGGCAGCGCCTGTCCGGCACCTACGTCGAAAACCTCCCTTGGCTTGAATGTGCAGAGCGCTACGACCGTGCCCACACTTTTCACTACATGGATCCGCCTTACTGGCAGACCGCCGGTTACGGCGTGGACTTTCCGTTTGAGAACTACGAACAGATGGCCGACTTCATGCGCCGCTGCAAGGGCAAGGTGATGGTCAGCATTAACGACCACCCGGACATCCGTCGTGTGTTCGAGGGCTTCCATTTTGAAATGTTGGACATCCGTTACTCCAATACCAACCAGCGGCAAGGCAAAGCCGAAGTGAGCGGTGAGTTGGTGATCATGAACTGGTCGCCAGAATCGTTGGGGGGGCTGTTTTGACTACCAAGGTGTAATTCCCGGGCAGCCTGTCCCCCAGAGCTGTAAAAGTTCGGTGATTTTGATAAGGAGTTCAAATATTGTCGTCAAAAGAAAAACTATATTCATTTTTCAATCTCGCAAAGAATCATGCCGTGCCGAGTTGCGCGGTGTTCGTGGACGTCGAGTGGTGCTGTATCTAAGTTAGTTGTTACTTGGAGTGTGCGTCAAGCTTTGAGTTGATGTTTTAGTGAAATTCAATGCGTTTTTTGTTTAGGGCGTAAAGGGGCCGCGAACCATTATTTCTCCTGTTTGAGATTGGCTGTAGAAAATGCGATATAAATCAATCTATTAGCGATTATTGGAATGGGCCGAGGCGTTGTTGGCGCCGGCGGGGATCGCATAATCATTATTGTTATGCGTAACGCTTCGGGAAATGCGTAGGAAACCTGAGATAG
>NZ_JBIUXX010000089.1:0-5950 GCF_044744235.1 Pseudomonas sp. NPDC087346 | reverse complement strand
ATAGTTATTATCGTTACGCGTAACGCTTCGGGAAATGGTTCAGGTAAACGGACATAGTTATTATCGTTACGCGTAACGCTTCGGGAAATGGTTCAGGTAAACGGATATAGTTATTATCGTTACGCGTAACGCTTCGGGAAATGGTTCAGGTAAACGGACATAGTTATTATCGTTACGCGTAACGCTTCGGGAAATGGTTCAGCTAAACGGATATAGTTATTATCGTTACGCGTAACGCTTCGGGAAATGGTTCAGGTAAACGGACATAATTATTATCGTTACGCGTAGCGCTTCGGAAAATGGTTCAGGTAAACGGACATGGTTATTATCGTTACGCGTAACGCTTCGAAAAATGCGCAGGTATGGCTAGATAGCACTTACTATTGAGTAGGATTTATAAGATCGGCGCCCTGGTTTCGAACGTTTCCAATTGCACGGTCAATCTTGAACCATTCGAACGCCTCTGTTGGCTCACCCTGAAGCAACGCAATCTGCTCAGAGCGTTCTTTAGTCGTAGCCGGGTCAAGCCATTCGCGAGCCAATTCCGGAGATAGCGTCACCGGGCGCCGGTCGTGGATATCCACCATGCCACCGGCACTGTCGGCCGTGATGATCACGAAACCGTCATGCTCACCAGGTGGTTGTTCGGCAGTCGGGTATTGGCCTATTGCGGCGCACAGGATCGGCGCCCGGTCTCGCCGGCGAATAAGGTAAGGTTGCTTCTTGGGGCCGCCTTCATCGACCCATTCAAACCAGTTGTTGATTGCAATGATTGCCCGGTGCGGCCAGATTGCGCGAAAGAATGGGCCATGGGCCACTTTTTCTACCCGGGCGTTGATCGGCGCGGCGCGGTCCTTTGCCCAGTGTGGACGCCATCCCCAGCGCACCATATCTGCGTGCAGGTACTGACCCTCCTGATGGAAAATCGCCAGCTGGGTAGTGGGAGCTGCGTTGTAGCGCTTGAAGGGCTGGTCGCCGGTGTTATTGATCAAGGCGTTGGGCATGCTCAACGCCGCTACAAAGTCGTGGATGCCGTCGTACTGTGAAAGTCGCCCGCACATATCGCCCGCCTATCAGATATTTCCTACAGAAATTGACCGCGAGCGCTTCTGAAAGTTAACTGTACATTCGTACAGTGTTGGAAGTCGTGCGTCATGAGCTATTCAATTTTAGGCCCAATTGCCGAGGTAGGCCTGAAGCTGCCTCTTTGTTTATTCCAGGTGCCCGCTGGTTTTCCTTCGCCGGCAGCGGATCACATTGAGGCACACATCTCTTTAGATGAGGTGCTCAACATCCGCGCCCCGCATGTCTACCTAGTGAAAATTACCGGGGAAAGCATGCAGGGCGCGGGCATCTTTGACGGAGACCTAGCGGTTGTAGACCGTTCGCTGGAGCCGGCTCATGGCCACATCGTTGTGGCGCTGCTGAACAATGATCCGCTGTGCAAACGACTGTGCATCCGGGGAAAGGACGTCATCCTTCTGTCTGAGAACCCCAAGTATCCGCCTCGCTATGTGTTGGAAGGTGATGAGCTGGCCATCTGGGGCGTAATCATCGGTAGCGTGCGCAGCCATGTCTAAAGTAATGCCGGTATTCGGCCTGATTGATTGCAACAGCTTCTATGCCAGTTGCGAGCGCGTGTTTCGCCCAGACCTGGCGAGGGTGCCTATAGTGGTGCTGTCGAACAATGACGGCTGCGTCATCGCCCGGAGCTACGATGCCAAGCCCTTCGTGAAAATGGGCGAGCCGTACTTCCAGATCAAGCACAAGCTCAAGCAGCACGGTATCGTCCCGTTCTCCTCGAATTACGCGCTGTACGGCGACATGAGCGAACGTGTCATGACCCTGATCGAGTCGATGGTACCGGCCGTTGAGGTGTACAGCATTGACGAAGCCTTCGTAGACCTCACCGGCATCAATGACTTGGACAGCCTCGGCCGTAGGATCCGCAGCCAGGTACTGCGCTGCACGGGTATACCTGTCGGTGTCGGTATCGCGCACACCAAGACCTTGGCCAAGCTGGCCAACTACACCGCCAAACGCCTGCAGGCGCAAACCGGAGGTGTCGTGAACATCTGCGACCCAATCAAGCGCGACTGGGTGCTGCGTAACACGGACGTAGCGGAGGTGTGGGGAGTAGGACGACGCATGAAAGTGCACCTCGACAGCATGGGGATCAAGACCGCCATGGATCTGGCCAAAGCAGACCCGTGGACGTTGAGAAAAAACTTCAGCGTGGTGATCGAGAAAACTGCCCGGGAATTGGCCGGCACACCGTGCCTGGAGCTGGACGAGCCAGATCCGCCCAAGCAAGAGATCTGTTGCAGCCGGATGTTCGGCAAGCGGCTGAAGGAGCTGCCGCCGATCAAGGAAGCTGTGGCAACCTACATGATGCGTGCATCGGAAAAGCTCCGGGCGCAGATGTCGTTGTGCAAGAAGATCCGGGTCAGCATCCGTACCGGAATGTTCAACCCCGATGAGGCCAAATACGCGAATGGTGTCATGGTGGATTTGCCTTACCCGACGGACGACGTACGCCTGCTGACAAAGGCAGCTGTCGATGCGCTCGATCGTGTGTTTCGACCAGGGTTCAACTACAGCAAGGCAGAAGTGTTGCTATTGAACCTGTGCCAGCCTGGTGAATACACCGACGATCTGTTCGCCGCGTCCCAGCCGACTGAGGCAACCCGGGTGATGGCAGTGCTGGACCAGATCAACGGGCGTTGGGGTAGAGGCACGCTTCGATCCGCTAGCGTGCCGACGAATCCGGACTGGGGCATGCGTCGGGAGATGATGAGCCAAAGCTATACGACACAGCTTGATCAACTGTGGGAGGTGGCTTGCAAATAGCGATATGGTGCCGTCATGTGGGACAAGGGAGAAGCGCAAAAAATTCAGGGTTGCGTAGAAGGATTTGTAGCTTCCAATATTGAGTCATTTTGTTCTATCCAATGTTCGAGGCATTCGAACGCCGAGGGAGACTCTACATTGTACTCAGCATAAAACACGTCTATGCAGGCACGTATGGCATCAAGATGACTACCACCATAGAGCGATGTCCATCGATTACAGAAAGCAGTGACATGGCTTTGATCACCTCCCTGAGAATATCCGAACAACATACCCTCGTAATTGGGATGCGCACTTTCTGAGAGCGCGCCATACCATTCAACAAGACCTGGATAGCGCTTATCCGCTTTTTCGAGAATCGTTAGGATGTTTATAGATTGATGGGGCGTTGTCTTGTCGCGCGACCCCATCAAAAGCCTTGTAGATTGATCCGAAAAGTCGTGGAAATTGACCTGTCCGGAAACAACTTGACGCATAACTTGATTGAGATGGATGAGGATCGCAATAGTCTCAAATCCGCTTCTGAGTAAGATGCGAGCACCTAGGGAATGAGAGGATTTATGCAGGCAGTAGGATTGCGCAAGTAAGTCCTGAAGACGCCATGCGACGGACTCTCGTAGAAGCAGGCTTCGCCAAGGTGCCTTCCACTTATGCACGAGGGCATTCCTTGTGAACAGTCCGCCCACGTCGATTTCGGTGCAAAGATCTGCTTTCCAATCGGCTAGTGCCTTTTCGATATCCTCCATTGAAACTCCCCCTATCTCAGGTCTTATATGATTTAACTATTTTATAGTTAGTCCTCGCTGCTATTCCATACTGGCGTTCCTGGGCCAGAGGAGCTTGGGAACTGCAATCCCATATGTGTCACCGAATTGATGACAGCGCAAATGAGCTCGACGACGTGCTGACGCATTGCTTCAAGCCATGATTTATCGATTGGGGTGTCAAATCGTTCACTTTGTTTGTTTACGTAGAAAGGTATCGAGGCGCCGTGTGGATCGGGCGTTCGCCAAGAGCCATGGCAAAGTACATTTCTGATCTTCGCAGCTGCTCGTAAGTCTTTCAGCAGGTCATCTCGGTTGCTGATTGTCGCTTCGGGATGCTCACGTCCTGCCTTACCGTAAGTGTCAATGAGGGGGCAAAGCGTGTCGGATAATGACCGTTCCAGCTTGACCACCCACTCTTCATAGGCGCTAGTGATCTCCGCTTCGCTATATGGCCTGGTGGCCGTGAGAGCGAATATTGCCTTGCACAGCACCTCCTCTAGCAAACTGAACGAGGCTACGGTTCGGCCAAGCACCTCCCAAAAATCAGCAGGAAGTGTATGAGTTGGGAAATTGATGGGGAGTCGAGGCTGATCAACAACGTAGCGGTCTATTTTGGTCATTGAGGATATGCTCGTGTAGAGGCCTATCAGTTTGATATCGGCTTTTTCCAGTTGAGAGGGATAAGGCTATTTTGATGAAGTGGATATGAGCGCTCCCAACTCATGAAGCCACCATCATCAATGCTCTCCACGCATCTGCAGTTGCTAGGTAAAAAATGACCAAGAGCTAAATGTTTGACATTGAGACTACAAGCAAACTCAATTTTCCATTTGTCCCAGAAGTTGTTGGTTTTTAAAGCGTAATTAGTTGCGGATCGAAGTTTTTTGCTTGGGTAAGTAATAGCGTCGATAGTTGGATACCTGCTAAAAATCAGGTTTGCTGTTTTGGATGAGATTGTATAGTCGTCATCGTCTTCCATAACACAGTTGTATAGAAATTCGTCCGCAATAAGTAGTGACTGCATTTCTCGTAAGGGGCATGCAAGTATTTTTTTTCTAGTTTCAGCTACCAGCTCCTCAGGGTAGTCTAGATGTGCGGCATTGGATCTCGTAATATTGGCGAGTGTACCCAGTGGCAAAAATGTGACGCTTTTTCCAGTCTGTACTTTTAAGACACTCATAATAACCAAGTCATCGTTTACGCCGACTTCGATAAAAGCCGCGTTAGCTTGGTTGGCTACATATAAAACAGCATCCCCGTCTACGTTTAGCCTGGCTCGCTGAGCCGGAGCGGAATGGTTCCATAAAAGCCCAGTGTAGCTGAATGGGAAAGATCCATTTCTAGAAACCCTAGCTCGATAAAATTCTCTGTTGTCATTCTCTGTTGGGAAATTTAAAAAAGGATGGATGCTAACGATTCTTGAAATTACTTCGATCTTTTTTTCAATATTGTAATTGCTGAAATCGTTGACTATCCCTACCATCTCATCAAGTTCTAATGGTGGGTATTCCTCCGTTATTCTGACCACATGCTTTCCTTTTAACTAGACGATATCTCTTCTTTCGATAGTAGTAACCTGTACCAAAATTGCAAGCAGCTAACAGAGGCGCAGAAGGCGCTCCATGTCCTTTCGACTGGTCGATTTTTTCCCGATTTTTGCCTGTTAACGAAAGCTATATTGTTCATCGTTAGGAGTGCCTGGCGTCACCGTGAACAAGGGCGGCACGATGGGCGAGGATTCGGCAGAATGTGGCCAACCGTACGCCAGTGGACTGGGCGTAAGCTCGTTCGGAAACTAGTATGGCCCGTCCGGTGATCTTTCGCAGAGGGTACCCCTGGCAGTGGCGTCTCAAGATTGTGGCAAGCGAGATAATTTTAGGGCATTTTTAGGGCATAACGCAGGCCGTCGAGGGCCTATGTACGCCTTGGATCATGGTTGAAATGCGCTATGGTCGCGGCCTATAGCGGGTTGGGGTGGTAGCTGGTCGGGTTCGAATCCCTATCTCTCCGCCATTATTGAACAAGACGAAGCCCCCGTAATCAGCAGTGATTACGGGGGCTTTTTCGTTTCTGGTTTACGTGTGTGATTGGTGTGCTTGCGGCTTGGGCGGCGCTCTCTTCTATATAGGTAGGGAAAGGAAGCTGTCGGCTGGCGCTATTCGTGGCCAGTTGGGTCGGTAGATAAAGGGCGCGAAGTTGGTTGGCTTTCTACTTATATAAGGGCGTCTTCGTGTTTTCGGGCTTTTTTGACCGATATGACAGAAATGTGAAATTAACGGTTGACGGCAGATTCTGAGTCTCTATAATTCGCCCCACTTCCGGCGCAGTCGAAA
>NZ_JBIUXX010000088.1:0-15650 GCF_044744235.1 Pseudomonas sp. NPDC087346 | reverse complement strand
CGCTTAAAAGGCTAGAACTGGTGCCCACTTAAATTTAAGTGCACACCATGTCCGCGCATTGCGGGGTTGGGTAGATGACTTGGCCGGACGCATACCTCCATCTCGCCTGAAATTGAAATCAAAGAACGAAGCCGGGAGCTTCAACACGCGAGAGTGATAACAGTAGATTGGGTATCGGGTAAGCGCAGCAAAGTTTTCCTTGATCAAGGAATGGGATACTGGCGAGGTAGAATGCCGTATCGCGACCAGATGGGGTTTGACTTCCGCGCTAACCACGAGAGCCAAGCGCTACAAATGCTGGAGAAATATAAAGTGGCGCAAATGTGTCCTAGCGGTGAGTGGCCCACTTACATGAGCCTGCTCGTGAGCTAAGCCAAGCACCCAATGAGCCAGAGAACGGTGTCCACCTAAGACAAAGTGGACGCCACTTTTCTGTTTTTAACAGGCACTCGAAAATCATTTGTTCGTCAAGTTTCTTTAGGATTTGAATCACCCTCTATTACGACCGTCACGTATAGGATAGATCAAGGTCAACATAAGCGAACAACGCCAGGTTATACAGATAACCGAACAGCTGACAGATAACAATCAGCGCCGAGTTTTGTGGATTGAGTATTTCTGAAACCAGAAGCAGGTAATGCTCAGTGAACCCTGCGTGTATGCGTTGTTGGTGTATCACTATGTCCCAGGTAATTGCCTGTTACGTAACTGACCAATAAGGTAGTACCAAGCTTGCGCGATACGAAGCATTTAGAACACTCAGATCGGCTGTTGTTGAGTTGGTTGGATTGGCCGGAAATGTCGTTGACCCTACTGCATTGGCAGGATGAAGGCTGGATTAGGCTACGAGAGATGCCTTACCTATTGAACGATCAGTCCCAACGTCGGGCTCCGGTGACTAAGCCCTTGTGGAGGAGAGTAGTTCAGGCTTTTCAGCCTTCGAAGCATTCGATGGGTTAGCAATGTAGCTGTAGGATCTCGAAAGATCCGTCGCTATTTTCTGTAGGAATTTCGTAGACAGTTGTGATGGCCACTCAGTATCGTCCGAGGGTTTTCAACCCTCGGCGATTGTATGGACACGGAAAAAAGTAATAGCGACTGGACTGACGTAGAGATTCAGGCGGCGGTCGATGCCTATCTCAAGATGCTGTCACGCGAGAAAAACGGTGAGAAATTCGTCAAAACTGAGGAAAATCAGATCCTGCGCGAGGGCCCGCTATCCGGACGGACAAAGGGTTCTGTCGAGTTTCGGATGCAGAACATTTCTACCGTATTGGTCGAGCTAGGTAGAGATCGCATTCAAGGGTACAAACCGGCCAAAAATGTTGGCACAAAAGTAGCGCGCAGCATCCGCAAGGCCCTCGATGCGTCTATCGTTTTGACACCTGAGGACTCTACTCCTACAGCGGACGAAGCTCTATTGGAGCAACGAGCAGCCAAATTTGAGCGACAGCCTTTCCTGTACGTTCCAAAAGGGATTAAGAATCCAGTACAGATCGAGTCCACAAGAAAGACTTACTTTCGCGACCCTGAGTTGAAAGGCTGGGTTCGTCAACAAGCAAACGGTAAGTGCGAGGGCTGTGGCAACCCTGCTCCGTTTGAAAAGGATGGCAAACCGTTTCTGGAGGTGCATCACGTTAAACATCTGTCGCAAGATGGATCTGACACACCTTCTAATGTTGTGGCGCTGTGTCCGAACTGTCATCAGCGTTGTCACCATTCGAGTGACAAAGCCGAATTCACTGCTTGGCTTTATGACACCGTGGGACGACTAGAAGAAGAGTAACTGTGTCCTTCCAAGTGACCGCATTTTCTGGTTTGGGGCCGCTTCGCAGCCCAGCGGGAGCAAGCTCCCTCGCCACAGGGTGAGGCATGGTCTGCAATGGCGGTGTGGGTATTGAGCCGAGAATCGCCAGCAGGCTGGCTCCCACAGGTTTTGCATCATCCTGAAAACAATCAGTGCATCCCGCTTCACCTCCCGCTATTAATACCCCTCCCCCACTCAAGGACCCGAGCCCTGCCATGAAATTCGATCTCGCCTACTGCCTCAGCCTCGACGAAAAGTTGTCGATCTATGATGTTCGCGATCTCAATTTCGATGAGACGGTGGCGTTCGATTCCGCCAAGGAGCACTTCCAGTGTCCCAACGATGCCTGTCGTTCGGCGTTCGATGCGGCAAACGAGTTGGGTACGTTCAACGCCAAGAATGTGAATTACGTGCGCACTCCGCACTTCAAGAATCTGCCGAGTACCCAGCATGTCGCGGGTTGTCCGTATGTGAGTTTGAAGACGTCGGCGTCGGGGCTTGAGTTGGAGGATGGTGAGGCGGATGACGGGCGGGAGGAGCATTTTCCGTCGGAGTTGTTGCTGACTCGGCGTGAGTATGTGCGCAAGCCTGCGGCTCCGGCCGGGGCGGCTGATGTGTTGCGTGATGATGTGCAGCCGGTTAACGCGGCAAGTGCGAAAGAGTCGCCGAGCCGTGAGACGGCGCCGGACAAGACCAGCGTGTTTGCGCATCCGGTGGAGTGTTTTGTTTCGAACTTCGCCGACAAGGAGTTGCTCAAGCGTGTGCCTTTGAAGATTGGCGAGCACACGGCGCCGTACAGTTCGTTCTTCAAGAAGATTGAATATCTGACGGACAACAAGGGGCTGATTTACTGGGGCCGGATCAAGAAGATCGAGGACTTCCACAGCGCCAGTTTCCGTATCGATTTCGAAGACAAGGTCTGGTTCAAAAAACCGGAAGACAGCAAGAAGAAGCCCTACCCGGTCAGCGTCTATCTGAACAAAAAACTGATCGACAACTACCGCAAGCGCAAGGCGTTTCTGGAGGAGATCAAGCACGCGATCGACAGCGATAAGGAGTTGTTCTGTTTCTTCTATGGCGTGACGCCGGAGTTGAAGCAGGTGCCGGGCAAGAAGAACCCCGAAAAGCCTTTCGAGGTCTTCAATGCCGATATCGAGAACCTGGATCACTTCATTATTCGTGAAGCGCCGGGTCTGGTGTGATGGTTAGCCCTGGGGCAGTTGCAGTTTGACGGCGCCGGGGTGTTGTTTGACGACTGAGTACGGCAGGATCGACCAGTCGGGGCTATCGCAGGAGCGTTGTACGCGAGCGAAGTAGGCGCCGAGGTACAAGCCCTTCTCGGTGAAGTACCAAGGTGAAGTGCCCCAGATGCTCTCATCCTGGAAGTTGCAGTCGTCATCTCCCGTCGGTTTCTTCATTTCTGTGGGGTACAGAGCGGTGAATTGCTTGATCACCCAAGGCACCAACTCTTTGCTTTCATACTGATAACGCGCGTCGCTTTCGGCCTCGCTCAGAGGTTTGTCGCCAGGGCTGTCGCGCTCGGCATGCAAAATCGGCGTGCCCTTACCTACCCAAAAGACATCTTCGAGTGACAATGGGTGGCCGGTTTTCACATCAATGTTGAGGGGTGAATCGCCAAAATCAGGATGCGCGCCGCCGCAGTAATAGCTGGTCGAGATGTTCAGGCTGACCACGGCAGGCGAGATCATTTTCGGTTCTGCCTGCTGCATGAACTCCACGTTCTCCCCGCCCTGTAATTGGCAGCCGTGATAGCTGATGACTTCATTCCAGAGGCGCCCGAGCAACTGCTGGTTAACCCGTTGCTGATCATCTTTCGACAATCCGGACTCCACGCTGAACAGCGAAATTTTTGTCTCAGGCTCCGTCCACCATTGCAGGTCGTAGCCCATGAAGTTTTCTTTCTTCGCCGGTTTCAGCTTGAGTCCCAGCAGGCGCAGATACTCGTAAGGCTCGCCATTGGGCAGTGCGGCAATGAACGGCAAAGTTGCTGAGGTGGGCGCGGGAAGTTTGGCCTCGGTGAGCTTCACCGGCAGTTTCTTGCCCTTCGGACTTTGCCACTCGCCCTGCCAGCCGTTGCCGGTTTCTTCCAGTTTCAAAGTTGACAGCGGCTTGTCGTCACCATAGCGATTATTGCCCTCGGTCAAGGTCAGCGTGCTGTTCTGCAACGCGCCACTGAGCGGCAAATCACGATGGTATTTTTCGTAGAAGTAACGACCGGTTACTTCGTCCTGCTGCGTGGTATTGAGCTCTACGACGATCGGCATTTTGCCCAACGTGCCGGTGAACACGCGTCGGCCATCATCGGCGTGGACACTTGGAGTCAGCGAGAACAGCACAGCAGCGCAGGTTGCCAGGCGCATCAGTCCCTTGAGCATTGATCGTTCCTTGAAAGAGGCGGAGGCCGCGCCGGCATTTGAGGGCCGGCGTGGATAAATTCGCGGCGATTATGGCGGGGTTGGGGTCAGGAATCGAGGTTCTGTTTGCACTTCGACTCAGGGCAGTTGCAATCCAACGCCGCCGGGATGCTGTTTGACCAGGTCATAGGGCAGCACGCCCCACTCGACGTATCCGCATACGGCGGCGGCATGTGGATACGACGGCGTGAAGGTGATGCCTTTTGCGCCGAAGTACCACGATGGGAATTGCCAGTGTTGCGGCTCGTCATACCCGCAGTCGTTTTCGCCTTCGCCAATGACGGTCATTTCTTTGCGATGAAGTTTTAACAACTGCGTGACCAGCCAGGGCGCAAATTCTGTGGAGCGATAGTTGTAGTATTCCTTTGAGGCCTTGTCCGACGCGCCTTCATACCCCGCCACAAAGTGAAGTGGCTTGCCCTGCCCCACCCACACAACATCCTCAAGGGTCAGCAACTTGCCTGTTTGGGTGTCGAAGTTGAACGATTGAACATCTTCATTTGGGTGCGCGGCGCCCTGACAGTAAAACTCGTTGGTGGTGCGCATGCTCATCACTGTCGGCGTCATCCACAGCGGCTGGCTGGATTGCGAATAACCACCCGGGCAACCGTAGTATCCCGCCACATATCCCCACAAACGCGCCATCAACTCTTGATTGATCCGTTCCCGCGCTGGCGGCGAATAACCCGACACGACTTCAAACAGCGAGACCTGCGATTGCTCCTCGCGCCACCATTGCAGCGTGTAGCCCATGAAGTTATCGGTTTTGCCTTTTACCAGTCGCAGACCTTGCAGCCGCAAGTACTCGTAGGGGAATTTGTCATGCAGGTTGGCGAGATACGGCAAGGTACCGGCAGGAACATCGGGAAGCGTGGCGGGCTGCAATTCGACCTTCAGGACTTTCCCCGCCGGGTTGCTCCACTCGCCGCTCCAGCCGTTGAGTTTCGGCTGCAGGCGCAGCGTCGGGCGCGAATCGCCATCCATTACCGCGCCTTCGACCATCACCAGTGCGTCGCCTTCTTTGCTGATGTCCAGCGCCAGGTCTGTGCGGTACTTTTTGTAGAAGTAACGGCCCTGGTTGTAGCGGGTGTCGATTTCCACAACGATCGCGGCTTTGCCCAGGGTGCCGGTGTACACCTGCTTGTCGTCGTCGGCCCATGCCCGGGTCGAGAGAAGCGAACCGACGAGCAGCAAAATGGCGGAGATTCGTAACAATCCGCAATACATCATTTCATCCTTGAGTGACAGGGCGTTTGCCCGGTGGAAAGCGTTGCGGATTATGTCGAGGTTACGTGGTGGAATCGAGCGCTGTCGCCTTCAACTCAAGCACATGCTGATCATCACCATCAGCAACAGCCCAATGTACACCCGCGCATGCACCCGATCCGGAATCCGCCCGATCCACGGCGTGGCCAATCTGATCCCCAACAACGAACCCAACGTCAGCAGTGCAAACGCCAGCAAATCCACGTACCCGACAAACCAAGCGCCCAAATCAGCCTGACTGAACCCGGCCAGCGCCATGTACGTGAGCGTTCCAGCCAACGCCACCGGCACGCTCAGCGGGTTGGCCATGGACGTCGCTTGCGACATGCTCAAGCCACAACGGCGCAACAGCGGCACGGTCATGACGCTGCCTCCTACACCGAGAAACGTCGCGATGGCGCCGATGCCTACACCGCCTGCGGAAGTTTCCGTGCTGCCAAGTCGGCGTGGGATGACGTCTGCGTTCTGGGTGAGAAATCCGCGCCTGAGCACGCAGTCGACAATAGTCACGCCGAGGTAGGCAATGAAGGCGTAGCGGATGACTTCGCCGCTGACCCACACCGCCGCTATTGCGCCAATCATCGCGCCCAGGCCGATGAATCCGCCGAGTGGCCACAGGTAGTGGCGGATAAGGTTACCGGCGCGACGGTGTTTGTCGGTGGCGATGAGGGCGTTGACGATCATTACGCAGGTCGAGGTGGCGACGGCGATGTGCATGGCGGATTGGCCGACCGGGTCGTCTACGCCATGGCTGGCGCTGAGCATGCGGTAGAGCAGCGGCACGACGACGAAGCCGCCGCCGAAGCCGAAGAGCACGGCGGTGACGCCGGTGAGGCAGCCGAAGAGGGTCAGTAACAGGTAGAACATGGCGCGTCGTCCGTTGATTGGAATGGCTCGACGATGGAGCAGCGCGACTTGGCCTGCTTCAGCAAGTTGGCCAATAATGTTTGCGTTTACGCCAATTGCCGGGAACCGCTCAATGCGCAATGTTTCGATCAATCTGCTGGATGACACGCCGCGCCCAGTGGTGGCGATCGGGACGGATTATTCCCACGGCCATCGGTTACCGCGTCATACGCATCGTCGGGCGCAATTGCTCTACGGCGCGACCGGTGTAATGCAGGTCAGCACGCATGACGGCAACTGGGTAGTGCCGCCGCAGCGAGCGGTGTGGATTCCACCAGGGGTGGCGCATGAAGTGCTGATGCTTGGGGTCAGCACTCGCAGTCTGTACATCGAGCCGGATGCGGTGGATTTGGGGAATCGTTGTCAGGTCATCAGTGTGTCGCCATTGATGCGGCACTTGTTGATGGAAGCAGTGGAGATCCCGCTGACGTATGACCTGGCCGGTCGTGACGCCGCACTGATCGAACTGCTGCTGCACGAACTCGTCCGCAGCGCTCCGCTGCCGCTGCATATTCCGCTGCCGACTGAAGGAAAGTTGCTCGCGCTGTGTCAGAGTTTTCTGCATCAGCCGAACGTGCATCAAACACCGCAACAGTGGGCGGATCAGTTGCACGTAAGCTTGCGCACCTTCAACCGATTGTTTCGCCATCAGACCGGAATGAGCTTCAGCCAGTGGCGGCAGCGCGCCTGCGTGGTGCTCGCCCTCGCCCGCTTGGCGGCGGGTGAGCCGGTGACGCGAATCGCCGTGGACTTTGGTTATGAAAGCCCGGCAGCGTTCTCGACGATGTTCCGGCGCATCCTCGGTCAGGCACCGTCCGTCTGGTTGGAGGCGGCGAATTAGGGCAAATCAAAAAATGCGTTTGATCCCGGCCGAAAACAACTGTACAAAAACACAGTACATTTTCAATCAGCACTCTTGAGCCCGGAGCACACCATGGCCTCTCTTGCGATGAACCACATCCTCGAACGTATCGCCCTTTTCCAGTTCACCCCGACACATTGCGCTCAGGCACGAGCAATGCTGGGCTGGAGCGTGGATCAACTGTCGCGAGAAGCCGGGGTTTCTGTGGAAGACATTCACCGGTTTGAAACGCAGCAAGACGTAGCGGATGCAGCGCGTCTGGCGATTGCATACCGGTTTGAAGCGCAGGGGCTGGTGTTCTTTCCCGGGTTTGCGCCGGGCCGTAGTTCGAGTGTGCAGGGAGCGGCGCCAGAATCTGTGGGGCGTGGGGATTATGCGATGGCTGAATAAGGATGCAGAACTTGAATGAGATAGAACAAAGCGAAGGACACGTTTATCAGGATCTGGACCTGGACGATGCAGGCGACATGCTGAGTAAGTCCGAGTACGTAATGAAATTGGCCGCGGTAATCGAATCAGGCCATGTGAGCAAGGCTGATCTAGCACAGAGGCTTGGCTTAAATCTGCAGAGTCTGGAGGAAATCCTCCATGGAAGATTCCGCGACATACCGGTCAGCGTGATTGCTGGGTATCTGAACAAACTGTCTGAATAAATGCCGAAAAAACGGTTCGCTCCTTTAAGAGCGAACCGAGTTCAACAAATCAGGCGTTCTGCACCACCGCCTCCCGCTCCCCTTCAACCCCCAACCACCACGCACTCCCGCGTTGCGGCTGCGCCAGGTTAAACACCTCCCCCATCTGCGGCGTGGTGATCGAAACGCTGCGCTCCCACGCCAGTGCGAGGATGCGGTCAAACGGTTCGTGCCAGGCGTGCATCGCCAGGTCGAAGGTGCCGTTGTGGATTGGGAACAGCCAGCGGCCCTTGAGGTCGATGTGGGCTTGCAGGGTTTCTTCGGGTTGCATGTGCACATGCGGCCATTCGACGTTGTAGGCGCCGGTTTCCATCAAGGTCAGGTCGAAGGGGCCGTACTGTTCGCCGATGCGTTTGAAGCCGTCGAAGTAGCCGCTGTCGCCGCTGAAGAAGATCCGGGTGTCGCCGTCGATCATCACCCACGAGGCCCAGAGGCTGCTGTTGCCGTCGAACAGACCGCGCCCCGAGAAGTGTTGCGACGGGGTGGCGACGAAGCGAATGCCGGCGACTTCGGTGCCTTGCCACCAGTCGAACTGGCGCACCTTGCTGGCGTCGATGCCCCATTTGATCAGGGTGTCGCCAACGCCCAGTGGCGTCAGGAAGATGTTGGTTTTGTCGGCCAGTTTGAGTACCGCCTGGTAATCGAGGTGGTCGTAATGGTTGTGCGACAGGATCACCGCTTCAATCGGCGGCAGTTCGTCGATGCTGATCGGCGGCTGGTGAAAGCGTTTCGGGCCGGCCCATTGCACCGGCGAGGCGCGCTCGGCGAACACCGGGTCGGTGATCCAGAATTTGCCCTGCATTTTCAACAGCAGCGTCGAGTGGCCGAGACGGTAAACACTGTGGTTCGGCGCTGCCATCAGATCAGCGAGTGTCAGAGCCTGCACCGGGATTGGCGCAGCCGGCCGGGTGTTACGCGGTTTGTGGAAGATCATGTTCCACATGATGCGCAGCATTTTGCGTACGCCTTCACGCTGTACTGGCGCGTGATTGCGGAACAGTCCTTGATCCTGTCGAGAGGCTTCAGGCGTGGACGCAGCGTTCATTGAGACGTTATCCGCAGGGGAAATTGACTTGGCCATGACTGAATGACTCCAGAAAAACCGCGCAATTCACGGTTTTCCACGGTTGGACGATAAATGGCCAAGGCACGCACGCATCAGCCGAACTTTCTGTTTTTTAGGTTGCGAGGATTAACGCAACATTACACTGGTCGGTGTAGTTTCGTAGGTTGCATCAAAGCTGATGACAAGTAAACTACCAAGTGTAATTTCGACCTTTTCCTACCGAAGCGTATTTATGACAGCTCCACAGCGACTCACTGACCGCAAACGCGAAGCCATCATCCTGGCGGCGATTGCCGAATTCCGTGCCAACGGATTCGAGGTCACCAGCATGGACAAGATCGCGGCCACCGCCGGTGTGTCGAAGCGCACGGTGTACAACCACTTCCCCAGTAAAGAAGAGTTGTTCGCCGAGATTCTTGGCCAGTTGTGGACACGAATCAGTGAGGAACTGACCGTCACCTACAGCGCCGATCAGCCACTGCGCGACCAGTTGCGGCAGATGCTGTTGGCGAAACTGCAAATGATGGCGGATGACAACTTCCTCGGGCTTGCACGAGTGGCGATTGCCGCCACCATCCATTCCCCGGAGCGTGCGCAGAACATGGTGGCGCGCATGGGTGAACGTGAAGAAGGTCTGACCGTATGGATTCGCGCCGCCCAGGCTGACGGTCGATTGAAAGCCGTGGACCCGGAGTTCGCCGCACACCAGATGCAAGGGCTGCTGAAGTCGTTCGGCTTCTGGCCGCAGATTTCCATGGGCCGAACACCGCTCGACGCCGCTACGCAAAACACTGTGGCGGAATCGGCGCTCGACATGTTTCTGGCTTGCTACGAGCTCTGAATAGCCGCTTTCCAGCACCTGCCCACGATTAAATGGCTCAGAAGGACACTGATTATTCCCGTTGGAATAAATGACAATGTCCGGCAAATTACCGATGACCGGTAAGTCTGAAAAAACACGACAAAGTGTTTCAGATTGGATCTGGCGCAGAAGATCATGGAAAACCAACGCGGCAAGGGCTTGTCATTCGCCAGACGTATTTATGTGCCGAGAGTCATCGGTCTCGGCTTCGGCTTTTTCAGTGTCGGTGCAGCGCTGTATTCATTGAATACACCGTCATGGCTTTGGGCACTGTTGCTGTTCAATGGTTTTGTCTGGCCGCATCTGGCCTATCAGATCTCGATCCGATCTGCTTTTCCCTATCAGGCCGAACGCCGCAACTTGTTGTATGACTCGTTGCTTGGCGGTTTCTGGGCTGCGTGTGTGCAGTTCAATCCGCTGACTACCGTGACCATTCTGTCGATGATGACCATGAACAACGTTGCTGCCGGCGGGCAACGTCTGTCGCTGCTTGGCGCCCTCGCCCAACTCGGCGGCATGTTGCTCGGTTGTACGATTTTCGGATTTAACCTCAATCTGACGATGACCCAGGCTCAGGTCTGGGCCTGCCTGCCGATGCTGACCCTGTATCCCTTGGCGCTGGGCATGGTCTGTTACCGGCTGGCGATCAAACTGTCCCAGCACAAACGCGCGTTGAGCGCCCTCAGTCGTACCGACAGCCTCACCGGCCTGCTCAACCACGGCGCCTGGAAAGATTTGCTGCATTTGAAATACCAGCAGTGTCGCCAGTACCACACTCAGGCGACACTGGCGCTGATCGATATCGATCACTTCAAGATCATCAACGACAGCTACGGGCATATCGTCGGCGACGCGGTGTTGCGCCAGTTAAGTCGCGAGTTGAAATTCCTGCTCGATGAAAGCGAACTGGCCGGGCGTTATGGCGGTGATGAGTTCTGCGTGATTCTGCCGAATCTGCCGCTGAATAAAGCCGAAGCCTTGATGGAGCAGCTACGCGCGGCCCTGCTGCAATACCGTCATCCCGATGTGCCGCAATTGCGGGTCAGCCTGAGCATTGGTCTGGCACGCTTTCAACCCTTGTACAAGGACGCACTCGACTGGCTGGACGACGCCGACAAGGCGCTTTACACCGCCAAACACACGGGCCGCAACACTATCAGCGTGGCGCTGCCCCGCCCGCAGGCAAACGACGCCAATCACTCCAGCGCTTAAAACCTATACAAAAATCATACAAAACACATTCTTGTACAACTTTATGAAGTTTTGTATAAGTATCCGGCTGTCAGTCAAGGAACGCTGGCATTGAGCAGTCAACGCCGAATGCCGCCAGGGCTTTCGGCGTGCCGGCGTGGGAATAAGGACTGAATCCTCGATCCTTCCTGTTTCCAGAGTACCGCCAGCATGTTTTTCAATCGCCACAAGTCCGCTATCGACGATCTCCAGCGCACCCTCACCGAACAATCCGGCCTGCTTGATGCGATTGAACGCTCCATGGCCGTCATCGAATTCGATCTCGATGGCGTGGTGTTACGCGCCAATGAAAACTTTCTGAAGACCACCGGTTACACCTCCGAACAAGTGATCGGCCAGCCCCATCGACGTTTCTGCACGCCCGAGTTTGGCCGCAGCGCTCAATACACGGAGTTGTGGTCACGCCTGAAAAACGGTCAGTTGCAGTCCGGCACGTTCGAGCGCGTCGACAGTCAGGGTCAGCCAATCTGGCTCGAAGCCAGTTACAACCCGATCAAGGACGCTTCGGGACGCGTGGTCAAGGTGGTGAAGTACGCCATGAATGTCACCGCCAAGGTGCAACAGGAAAGCGAAGCCAATGCCAAGTTGCAGGCGATCGATCGGGCGATGGCGGTGATCGAGTTCAACCTCGACGGCAGTATTCTTTCGGCCAATCAGAATTTTCTGACACGCATGGGTTACACCTTCGCCGAGCTCAAGGGCAAACATCACCGGATGTTCTGCACACCACAACTGGCCAACAGCAGCACCTATCAGGATTTCTGGCGTCGGTTGAATCAGGGCGAGTTCTTCCACGGTCAATTCGAACGCGTTGATAAACGTGGGCAGACCGTGTGGCTGGAGGCCAATTACAACCCGGTCTACGACGCCGCTGGCCGTTTGTGCAAAGTGGTCAAGTTCGCCTCGGACGTCACCGCCCGAGTCCAGCAACACGAGCAGGACGCACGCAGCGCCAGCGCGGCTTATCACATCTCGGTCGCGACCCGAAAAGTCGCCGAACAAGGCACGCAAGTGATTCAACAAGCCGCCAGCGAGATGCGCGAGATCGCCGATGACATTGCGCAGTCCTCCACGCTGATCGCACAACTGGGCGAGCGCTCCGAGCAGATCACGGCCATCGTCAATACCATCCGCGCGATTGCCGACCAGACCAATCTACTGGCGCTCAATGCCGCGATTGAAGCCGCACGTGCCGGCGAGCAAGGTCGCGGATTTGCCGTGGTGGCAGATGAGGTGCGGCAACTGGCGGCACGAACCAGCGGTTCGACGGCGGAGATTTCCAGCATGATCGGGCTGATCCAGAGCGAAACGCGCCAGGCGATCAAGAGCATGGACGGCACCCGTGACCGCGCGGCCGAGGGCGTCGAATTGGCGAATCAGGCAGGCACGGTCATTCTGCAGATCCGCGACGGTGCCAGCGAAGCGGAACAGGCCGTGAGTATGTTTGCCAATGAACGCTCGCCGGGCTGAGAGCGGTGCAAAGCAGGGCTATAGTGACCTTCAGTCCCAAGCCCTGCCGAGCAGATCATGACCACAGAAAAAACTGAAACCCCTGCCACCGCTCCCGTCGATCATCTGCGTTTTCATCGCCCCCATGCCCACCTGGCAACCACCTTCGGCAACGACACGTTCGCCCTGCGCGCCGAAGCGTTTGCGCGATTCTTCGGCACGCCGACGTTTCTCGGTGCGCAAACCCTGATCGTGGTGTTGTGGGTTTGCCTCAACGTGTTTGGCGTGACTACGTTCGACGTTTACCCGTTCATCCTTCTCAACCTGGCGTTCAGTCTGCAATCGGCCTACGCCGCGCCGTTGATTCTGCTGGCGCAAACCCGTCAGGCCGCCCGCGACAAGGCGCAATCGGATGCCGACGCGCAACACCGTGAGGCCATCGCAATCGCCAACACCGAGCGTCAGGCTCAGGCCGAGAAGAACACGGCGCAATTGCTCGAGCTGCTGGAACAGAACACCCGCCTCACCGAAATGACCAAGAACCTGACCGAACGCATCGAGAACCTCACCAGCGAGATGCACCAGCACATGAGTCAGAACCCGCAGCGCTGATCATGGCAAGCGCAATGCCCGCCCGAGTTCATCGAACAGCGTGACCACCGAGCGTAACGCCCGGCAGTCCGGGCGGGTCAGCAACCACAGCGCGGTGTCGTAACCGTGCAACGGTTCGCTCAGGGCTTGCAGGCCATCAGTGATCAGAAAATCCGGCAACGCTGCCACGCCCAGCCCGGCCCGCACCAGTTCCGTCACCGACAACATGCTGTTGCAGCGATAACCCGGGGTGACGCCGGGCAAGTGCTGGCGGCGCCAGGCGATGGTCGGATGATCCGGCAGAAAATCGTCCGGGGCGATCCAGGTCAAGGAAGCCAGATCCGTGGCATCGACGTTTTGCAGGTAACGGGCACTGGCGCAGACCCGGTAGGAAATCTTCGCCAATTGCCGTCCGACCAGATGCTCCGGCGGTGTGCGTGTCAGGCGCAGGGCAATGTCGGCATCGCGTCGGCTGAGGTTGGCGAAATCGTTGGAGGTGCTGAGTTCGATGGTCAGTGCCGGGTAAGACGGCATGAACTGCGCCAGCGCCGGCAGCAACAAGCCTTGCAACACTGAATCGGTGCAGGTCAGTCGCACTGTGCCGCTGATCACTTCCCCGCCCTGCTCGACACCGATTCGCGCCGCTTCCAGTGCCTGTTCCGCGCGTTCAGCCTGTTCGGCCAATGTTTGTGCGAGGGTGGTCGGCAGGTAACCGGCGCGGCTCTTTTCGAACAGTTGCTGACCGAGTGCGGCTTCGAGTCGGCGCACGGCGCGGAACACCGTCGACACATCGACCTTCAACAGCTGCGAGGCGCGGGCCAGAGAGCCGCCACGCACCAGTGCGAGGATCAGCGCCAGATCCGGGTAGTCGAGTCGATAGTGCGCGGCTGCATTGATCAATTGGGATAACGCCAATATTGAGTGCGTGAACGCCAATCTATAGTGAGCACCGTCAGCAAACAATCCTGACTCTGATAACCCGCTATTTTTGTGGTGAGGGGATTTATCCCCGTTCGGCTGCGCAGCAGTCGTGGCTTTTTGGGGGCTGCTCCGCAACCCAACGGGGATAAATCCCCTCGCCACAAAGAAGTCATCGCACACAAAAAGGAAATCCCATGGACGCTGTTTCCATCGCCCTGATCGGCGACTACGACCCGCAAGTTACCGCGCACCAGGCGATTCCTGTCGCCCTCGGTCTGGTGGCCGAACACACCGGCCTCACCGTGAAATTCGAATGGTTGCCCACCGATCAGATTCACGCCGACACCGCGCTGGAGCGCTTCGACGGCATCTGGTGCGTGCCGGCCAGCCCTTACAAAAGTGAGGAAGGCGCACTGCGGGCGATCAGTTTTGCCCGCGAGCAACAGCGACCTTTCCTCGGCACCTGCGGCGGTTTTCAGCATGCGTTGCTGGAGTTTTCCCGCAACGTACTGGGATGGGCCGATGCGCAACATGGCGAGACCTCGCCTGACTCCGAACGGGCACTGCTCACGCCATTAAGCTGTTCGCTGGTGGAAGCCGTGGACAGCATTCATCTGCTGCCCGGTTCGTTGATCGCCAAGGCGTACGAAACGTCCGAGATTCGTGAAGGCTATCGCTGCCGCTACGGTGTGAATCCGCAGTTCGAACGCGACTTGCTGACTCAACACCTACAGGCCACCGGTCACGATTCGGCAGGTGATCTGCGGGCGATTGAATTGAAAGATCACCGGTTTTTCGTCGCAACGCTGTTCCAGCCGGAACGCGCCGCGCTCAAAGGACAAGTGCCGCCGCTGGTGCGTGCGTTTATCGAAGCCTGTGCGGAGCATCGTCAATGACAGCGGGCAAAGAGTGTTACGCGGTGATTTTCACCTCGACCCGCACCGAGGGTGACAACGGCTATGCCGAGGCGTCCGAGCGGATGATGGAACTGGTCAGCGAGCAGCCGGGGTTTCTCGGGATTGACTCGATTCGTGGCGCGGATGGGGTCGGGATCACGGTGTCGTACTGGGACAGTGAGGCAGCGATTCTGGCGTGGCGGCAACACCCCGAGCATCGGGTGATACAGGCGCGGGGGCGGTCGGAATGGTATTCGGCGTTTCATACGCGGGTGTGTCGGGTGGAGCGGGATTATCGGTTTGGGCTGTGAGTGCGGTGGCGAAATGACTGGCCTCATCGCCAGCAGGCTGGCTCCCACAAAGTCTTCAGTGAACCTCAATGTTGAGTTCACACAGATCCAATGTGGGAGCCAGCAGGCTGGCTCTCACAAGGTCTTCAGTGAACCTCAAATGTTGAGTTCACACAGTTCCAATGTGGGAGCCAGCCTGCTGGCGATGGCGCCCGAACAGTCACTATAAAACCTCAACCCCGCACCAGACTGCGCACCGCGACAATCTCCGGCACTTCAAGCTTGCTCACATAAACCCGCACCATACGCGGGTGTGTCGAGTGGAGCGGGATTATCGGTTTGGGCTGTGAGTGCGG
>NZ_JBIUXX010000087.1:11075-16362 GCF_044744235.1 Pseudomonas sp. NPDC087346 | reverse complement strand
GTTTCAATGGCGTGCGGCTGGTAGGTCTTATCCATGCGCGGCGGGACCCTATTGGCATTTATTCAGGAAAAGCCGGGAAGTATAGCGGGGCATGGGGCCGAGGGCGAGCGGGGCGGGCCGGGTGGGGATCTAAATGTAGGAGCTGCCGAAGGCTGCGATCTTTTGACTTTGCTTTTAAAAGACAAGATCAAAAGATCGCAGCCTTCGGCAGCTCCTACAGGGGGCGTTATTCGTACTGGCTCAGGAGTCGTTCCATACGCGCATCGAGGCGGCGTTTGATTTCGGTTTCGATGTGCGGGGCGAAGTCGTCGATCACGTCTTGCATGATCAATTGCGCGGCGGCGCGCAGTTCGCTGTCCAGGTGCAGCAGGGCGTCCGGACCTTTATCCACAGGCGCGGCCGGTTGGGCGGCAGGTGTCGGGGCAGGAGCGGGCGGTGGTTCGACAGCTTGCGGCGCAGGGCTGACAGCGTCGAACAACATCGGAATCTGTTCCTGTTCGCCATCATCGACCGTGTCGGTCAGCAGTGGCGGTTGCAGGTTGTCATCGCCGAGCAACTGGCGGATCGATTCGAGATCGTCCAGCAGGCCAGGCTTTTGCAGCGGTTTTGGAGTGTCCATCGGCGTACTCATAGTCGCTGTAAACGGTGATCTTGCAGAGGATAGCCCTGTTCGCGGTAGAAACGGAAACTCTCCCGCGCGGCCTGTCGAATCGCCGGATCTTCCACCACAACCTCCGCCACACGGGCGAATTTGTTGGCGAAGGCCGGGACTTTCAGGTCGAGGTTGACCAGCAGATCCTGGTGTTGGCCGCAGTCGTCACCCAAACCCAAGACAATCAAACCGTCCGGTTCGCTGTCGGCAGGGCCGTGAGGCACGAAGCTTTCGCCCTTGAACGCCCACAGGCGCGCATCGAGATCATCGCGCTGAGCGGCATCGCTGCAATGCAGGTAGATGCGGTGACCCATGCGCCAGGCTTTTTCGGTGAGCTTGCAGGCAAAGTCCAGACGTGCCGAAGGATCGGCGCTGGGCAGGATGTAGAAGTCGACTTTGGTCATTGCGGTTCCTGAGTTGCAAGCGGCGCCAACCAAAGGGGAGGGCGCCGCCGCAAGTCATCGGTTTCAGGCTTTGGCGCGATCCAGCAGGTATTGAGTCAGCAGTGGAACCGGACGGCCAGTGGCGCCCTTGTCCTTGCCGCCGCTGGTCCATGCGGTGCCCGCGATGTCCAGGTGCGCCCAGTTCAGGTTCTTGGTGAAGCGCGACAGGAAGCAGGCAGCGGTGATGGTGCCGGCTTTCGGGCCGCCAATGTTGGCGATGTCGGCGAACGGACTGTCCAGCTGTTCCTGGTATTCGTCGAACAGCGGCAGTTGCCAGGCGCGGTCGTCGGCAGCCTTGCCAGCGCTCAGCAGTTGGCCGATCAGTTCGTCATTGTTGCCCAGCAGACCGGAAGTGTGCGCGCCCAGTGCAACCACGCAGGCACCGGTCAGGGTGGCGATGTCGATCACCGCTTGCGGCTTGAAGCGCTCGGAGTAGGTCAGGGCGTCGCACAGCACCAGACGGCCTTCGGCGTCGGTGTTGAGGATTTCCACGGTCTGGCCGCTCATGGTGGTGACGATGTCGCCCGGACGTGCAGCGTTGCCGCTCGGCATGTTTTCCGCGCAAGCGAGGATGCACACCAGATTGATCGGCAGTTTCAGCTCAAGCACGGCACGCAGGGTGCCGAACACGCTGGCAGCGCCGCCCATGTCGTATTTCATTTCGTCCATGCCGGCGCCCGGTTTCAGGCTGATGCCGCCAGTGTCGAACGTGATGCCTTTACCGACCAGCGCGTAAGGCTTCTCGGATTTCTTGCCGCCGTTGTATTGCATGACGATCAGGCGTGGTGGCTGGGCGCTGCCCTGGCCAACGGCGTAGAACGAACCCATGCCCAGCGATTTGATCTTCTTCTCGTCGAGCACTTCGACTTTCAAATCCTTGAACTCTTTGCCCAGATCCTTGGCTTGTTCGCCGAGGAAAGTCGGGTGGCAGATGTTCGGCGGCAGGTTGCCCAGGTTACGGGTGAAGGCCATGCCGTTGGCGATTGCGGTGGCGTGGTTCACGGCGCGCTGCACTTCGGCTTGAGCAGCCTTGATGGTCAGCAGGGTGATTTTCTTCAGGGCGCGCGGTTCGGCTTTCTGGCTCTTGAACTGGTCGAACGTGTATCCGCCGTCCACCAGAGTTTCGGCCAGCAGACGGGTTTTACCGTAGCTGTCGCGACCTTTGACGATGATTTCGTCCAGTGCCAGCACGGCATCAGTGCCGCCCAGACCTTTCAGGCTGTTGAGGATGCCGGCAGCGATTTTGCGGAAAGGACGGTCGCCAAGCTCTTCATCTTTACCCACGCCGACCAGCAACACGCGCTCGGCCTTGAGGTTCGGCACGCTGTGCAGCAACAGGCTCTGACCGACCTTGCCGGCGATATCGCCACGCTTGAGCACGGCGCTGATCGCGCCACCGCTCAGTTCATCGACCTGTTTGGCGGCGACGCCGAGTTTGCGGCCTTCGCCAATGGCAACCACCAGAGTGGCGGTTTTCAACGTTTCTGGGCTAACGCTTTTTACAACCAGTTCCATGTCCGGGTCCCTGAATGAATGGTCAACACGCAGGCGTTCGACGGAGTCCGCAGTCGCCTGCTTATAGATAGAAGAGACGCAGGCCAGCGCCCGCGACAAAGGCCGCAGTTTGAACCTCGCTTGCCGCGCCTGACAACCCTCGGTTGTACGATCTTCAACGTATTGCATCGCTGGATGAGTGTGCGCAGTGACAGGCGCCCTCAATCACAGGATAATGCCGCATCTTTTTCGACCGCTCTGCCTTGCGGGCCGGTCGATACGTTTGCTTGTTTGGCCGCCTTAGCCTGACAACCCTGGAGTGTCTGGTTTGATCGTCTTCCGTTATCTGTCCCGCGAAGTCCTGTTGACCCTCAGTGCCGTGAGTGCGGTGTTGCTGGTCATCATCATGAGCGGTCGCTTCATCAAATACCTGGCTCAGGCCGCTGCCGGCCAGCTCGATCCGGGCTCGCTGTTCCTGATCATGGGTTTCCGTCTGCCGGGCTTCCTGCAGCTGATTCTGCCGCTGGGCCTGTTTCTCGGGATCTTGCTGGCATACGGTCGCCTGTACCTCGAAAGCGAAATGACCGTGCTCTCGGCGACCGGCATGAGCCAGCAGAAGTTGCTGGGCATGACTCTGTTTCCGGCAGCGCTGGTGGCGCTGGTCGTGGCATGGCTGAGCCTGAGTCTGGCCCCGCAGGGTGCCAATCAGTTCCAGTTGCTGCTGAACAAGCAGGACGCTCTGACCGAATTCGACACCCTTGAGCCAGGTCGCTTCCAGGCCCTGCGCGACGGTACCCGGGTGACTTACACCGAAAGCCTGACTGACGACCGGATCAATCTCAGTGGCGTGTTCATCTCGCAGAAGAACCTCGGCGCCGACCAGAAGGACCGCGGGATTTCCGTGCTTGTAGCGGAAAAGGGTCAGCAGGAAATCCGTCACGACGGTAACCGCTACCTGATTCTGCACAACGGCTATCGCTATGACGGCAGCCCGGGGCAGGCCGACTACCGCGCCATTCATTACGAAACCTATGGTGTGCTGCTGCCCAAGCCGGATGTCAGCGAGGAAGTCACCGACCGCGACGCCATGCCGACTTCGACTTTGATGAGCAATGACGACATTCGCGCCAAAGCCGAATTGCAGTGGCGTCTGTCGCTGCCGTTGCTGGTATTTATCGTGACCCTGATGGCGGTGCCGCTGTCGCGGGTCAATCCGCGTCAGGGACGTTTCCTCAAGCTGCTGCCGGCGATTCTTCTTTATATGGCTTATCTGACCATCCTGATTGCCGCCCGCGGCGCCCTCGAGAAGGGCAAACTCCCGGCGAACCTGGGCTTGTGGTGGGTGCACGCGATCTTCCTGATCATCGGTCTCGGCCTGCTGTACTGGGAGCCGTTGCGCCTGAAGATGGCCAGCCGTCGCAGCGCTGCGCTGGAGGTGGCTCGTGGTTAAACTCGACCGCTACATCGGCAGCAGCGTGTTCATGGCGATCATCGCTGTGCTGGCGATCATTCTGGGTCTGGCAACATTGTTTGCCTTCATCGACGAGATGAGTGACGTCAGCGATACCTACACCCTGACCGATGTGTTGAGCTTCGTGCTGCTGACCGCACCGCGTCGTCTTTACGAAATGTTGCCGATGGCGGCGCTGATCGGCTGCCTGATCGGCCTCGGCAGTCTGGCCAGCAGCAGCGAACTGACAGTGATGCGCGCCGCTGGCGTGTCCATCGGGCGTATCGTCTGGGCGGTCATGAAGCCAATGCTGGTACTGATGCTGGCTGGCGTGCTGATCGGCGAGTACGTTGCGCCGGCAACTGAAAGCATGGCGCAGGCCAATCGCTCGCTGGCTCAGGGCAGCGGCGATGCGCAAAGCGCCAAGCACGGTATGTGGCACCGTCAGGGTGAGGAATTCATCCACATCAACGCCGTGCAGCCTAACGGTCTGTTGTATGGCGTGACCCGCTATCACTTCGACAAAGAACGGCATCTGCTGTCGTCGAGCTTCGCCAAGCGCGCCGAGTTTGACGGGCAAAAGTGGGAGCTGACTGATGTCACCACCACGCTGTTCCATGAGCGCAGCACTGAAGTCGTCAACACGCCAAGCGAAAGCTGGGATGTATCGCTGAGCCCGCAATTGCTCAACACGGTAGTCATGGCGCCGGAATCGCTGTCGATCACTGGTCTGTGGGGTTATATCCACTATCTGGCGGATCAGGGCTTGAGCAACGGCCGTTACTGGCTGGCATTTTGGGTCAAGGTGTTGCAGCCGTTGGTCACCGCAGCGCTGGTGCTGATGGCGATCTCCTTCATCTTCGGCCCGCTGCGTTCGGTGACCCTCGGTCAGCGAGTGTTCACTGGCGTGCTGGTGGGGTTCACCTTCCGTATTGTTCAGGATCTGCTCGGCCCGTCGAGCCTGGTGTTCGGTTTCTCGCCGCTGTTTGCGGTGCTGGTACCGGCCGGCGTCTGCGCCCTGTTGGGTGTTTGGCTGCTGCGTAGAGCCGGTTGAAGACGGTGTTTTTGTCAGCGCTTTAACCTCGAAAACGCCTCGGTCGACAGATCGGGGCGTTTTTGCATGCAATCCGGGTGACAGGTGAACGTGACGCTTGCGCCGTGTATCAGGTACAATTCCCGGCTATTTTTCGGCGGGCTATGCCTGCAGCCTTTTTGAGTGTTGATCCGTGAGTGATTTGAGTCATATCC
>NZ_JBIUXX010000087.1:0-11065 GCF_044744235.1 Pseudomonas sp. NPDC087346 | reverse complement strand
GCTCTTTGTTTTTTTGTCCTTCCCTTTTTCTCAACCCCCCCCCCCCCCCCCCCCCCCCCCCCCCCCCCACCCCCCCCCCCCCCCCCCCACCCTGGCCGATCGCTTCATCCAGATGTGCGGCGGCCTGGCCGAGCGTGAAATGGAAGCCCAGGTACTGGATTCCATGGATCTGGAGCGTGAACGCGGGATCACCATCAAGGCCCACAGCGTCACCCTTTATTACAAGGCTCGCGACGGCATCAACTATCAGTTGAACTTCATTGACACCCCGGGCCACGTTGACTTCACCTACGAAGTCAGCCGTTCTCTGGCGGCGTGTGAAGGTGCACTGCTGGTGGTCGACGCCGGTCAAGGCGTTGAAGCCCAGTCCGTGGCCAACTGCTACACCGCCATCGAGCAGGGCCTTGAGGTCATGCCGGTCCTGAACAAGATCGACCTGCCACAGGCTGATCCGGACCGCGTCAAAGAAGAAATCGAGAAGATCATTGGCATCGATGCTACCGATGCGGTCGAGTGCAGCGCCAAGACTGGCCTGGGCGTCGACGAAGTGCTCGAGCGTCTGGTCAAGGTCATCCCTGCGCCGACCGGTAACTACGAAGATCCGCTGCAAGCGTTGATCATCGACTCCTGGTTCGACAACTACCTGGGCGTTGTCTCCCTGGTGCGCGTGCGTCATGGTCGCGTGAAGAAGGGCGACAAGATCCTCGTCAAGTCCACCGGCAAGATCCATCTGGTCGACAGCGTTGGCGTGTTCAACCCGAAACACACCGCTACCGTTGACCTCAAGGCCGGCGAAGTGGGCTTCATCATTGCCGGTATCAAGGACATTCACGGTGCACCGGTGGGTGACACCCTGACCCTGAACTCGACCCCGGACGTTGCAGTGCTGCCCGGCTTCAAACGCATCCAGCCACAGGTTTATGCCGGTCTGTTCCCGGTCAGCTCCGACGACTTCGAGGATTTCCGCGAAGCATTGCAGAAGCTGACCCTCAACGACTCGTCGCTGCAGTACACCCCGGAAAGCTCCGACGCACTGGGCTTCGGCTTCCGTTGCGGGTTCCTCGGCATGCTGCACATGGAAATCATCCAGGAGCGCCTTGAGCGCGAGTACGACCTGGACCTGATCACCACGGCGCCGACAGTAATTTTCGAACTGCTGCTGAAAACCGGTGAAACGATTTACGTCGACAACCCGTCGAAGCTTCCAGACTTGTCGACTATCGAGGATATGCGCGAGCCGATCGTGCGCGCCAACATCCTTGTGCCGCAGGAACACCTGGGCAACGTGATTACCCTGTGCATCGAGAAGCGTGGCGTCCAGCACGACATGCTGTTCCTCGGCTCGCAGGTGCAAGTGACTTACGATCTGCCGATGAACGAAGTGGTCCTCGACTTCTTCGACCGTCTGAAATCCACCAGTCGCGGCTATGCTTCGCTGGATTACCATTTCGATCGTTACCAATCGGCTAGTCTGGTGAAACTGGACGTGTTGATCAACGGCGACAAGGTCGACGCTCTGGCGCTGATCGTGCACCGTGACAATGCGAACTATAAAGGTCGCCAGCTGACCGAGAAGATGAAAGAACTGATTCCGCGTCAGATGTTCGACGTGGCGATTCAGGCTGCCATTGGCGGTCAGATCGTTGCCCGGACAACCGTCAAGGCACTCAGAAAGAACGTATTGGCCAAATGCTACGGTGGCGACGTCAGCCGTAAGAAAAAGCTGCTTGAAAAGCAAAAGGCCGGTAAAAAACGCATGAAACAGGTCGGCAACGTGGAAATTCCACAGGAAGCCTTCCTCGCCGTGCTCAGGTTGGATAGTTAGGTCCTATGTCACTAAATTTCCCGCTGTTGCTGGTCATTGCCGTGTTCGTCTGCGGTCTTTTGGCGTTGCTCGATCTGTTGATCCTGGCACCGCGTCGGCGTTCGGCCATCGCTTCCTATCAGGGCAGCGTCAGCCAGCCTGATGTGGTGGTGGTCGAGAAGCTGAACAAAGAACCGTTGCTGGTCGAATACGGCAAGTCGTTCTTTCCGGTGTTGTTCATCGTGCTGGTGCTGCGTTCGTTCCTCGTGGAACCGTTCCAGATTCCTTCCGGCTCGATGAAACCGACCCTGGACGTTGGCGACTTCATTCTGGTGAGCAAGTTTTCTTACGGGATCCGCTTGCCGGTGATCGACAAGAAAATCATCGAAGTCGGTGATCCGCAGCGCGGTGATGTGATGGTGTTCCGCTACCCGAGCGACCCGAACGTCAACTACATCAAGCGTGTAGTCGGCCTGCCGGGCGACACGGTGCGTTACACCGCCGACAAGCGTCTGTTCGTCAACGGCGAGTCGATTGCCGAACAACTGGTCGGCTCCGAGCCGGGCACGTTGGGCAGCGCAGAGCTCTACAAGGAAAAACTCGGCGCCGCCGAGCACCTGATCCGCAAGGAAATGAGCCGCTATCGCGCTACCCCGGACCATTCGTGGACCGTGCCGGCCGGGCACTACTTCATGATGGGCGACAACCGCGACAACTCCAACGACAGTCGCTACTGGGATGATCCGAACATTCCCAAGGATCTGCTGGGCATGGTTCCCGACCAGAACATCGTCGGCAAGGCCTTCGCGGTCTGGATGAGCTGGCCGGAACCGAAACTCAGCCACCTGCCGAATTTCTCGCGGGTCGGCCTGATCAAGTAATCACACACGGCGCTGTTGAACACAGCGCCGAATGCATTTCTGGAGCTGACACAATCGCCTCCGGGGCATGAAGCCACGATATTCAGGATGTAATTTTTGAACACAGCGTTAATTGTCCCAAGCCTGCGCCGCAACCCGGCGATGGCGGTGGAAACCAGCCACGAACTCAGCGTGGGTAAACCGTGAGCGACTCCTTAAGCCGTCTCGAGCGTCAGCTCGGTTACACCTTCAAGGACCAGGATCTGATGGTTCTGGCCCTCACGCACCGCAGCTTTGCCGGGCGCAACAATGAACGCCTGGAATTCCTCGGCGATGCCATCCTCAACTTTGTCGCCGGCGAGGCCTTGTTCGATCGCTTCCCGCTCGCCCGCGAAGGCCAGTTGTCGCGTTTGCGCGCACGCCTGGTGAAAGGTGAGACGCTGGCTGTTCTGGCGCGCGGTTTCGACCTGGGCGAATACCTGCGTCTGGGTTCCGGCGAGCTGAAAAGCGGCGGTTTCCGTCGCGAATCGATTCTGGCCGATGCCCTTGAAGCGCTGATTGGCGCAATCTATCTCGACGCCGGCATGGACATGGCCCGCGAACGCGTACTGGCCTGGCTGGCCGGTGAGTTTGAAGGTCTGACCCTGGTCGATACCAACAAAGACCCGAAAACCCGCCTGCAGGAATTCCTGCAATCGCGCGGTTGCGACCTGCCACGCTACGAAGTGGTGGATATCCAGGGCGAGCCGCACTGCCGAACCTTCTTCGTCGAGTGCGAAGTTGTCTTATTGAATGAAAAAAGCCGAGGTCAGGGTGTGAGTCGTCGTATTGCCGAACAGGTAGCGGCCGCCGCAGCACTGATTGCCCTGGGCGTGGAGAATGGCCATGACTGATTCAAACGTAACACGCTGTGGCTATGTCGCCATCGTTGGCCGGCCGAACGTGGGCAAGTCGACGCTGTTGAACCACATCCTCGGCCAGAAGCTCGCGATCACCTCGCGCAAGCCGCAGACCACCCGTCACAACATGCTCGGCATCAAGACCGAAGGCGACGTGCAGGCGATCTACGTCGACACGCCCGGCATGCACAAGGGCGGCGAAAAGGCTCTCAACCGTTACATGAACAAGACCGCTTCGGCGGCGTTGAAAGACGTCGACGTGGTGATCTTCGTGGTTGACCGCACCAAGTGGACCGACGAAGACCAGATGGTTCTGGAGCGCGTGCAGTACGTGACCGGCCCGCTGATCGTCGCGTTGAACAAGACCGACCGTATCGAAGACAAGGCTGAGCTGATGCCGCACCTGTCCTGGTTGCAGGAACAGCTGCCGAACGCGCAGATCATCCCGATTTCGGCACAGCACGGGCACAACCTCGAAGCGCTGGAAAAGGTCATTGCCGGTTACCTGCCGGAAAACGATCACTTCTTCCCGGAAGACCAGATCACCGACCGCAGCAGCCGTTTCCTCGCCGCCGAACTGGTCCGCGAGAAAATCATGCGCCAGATGGGCGCCGAGCTGCCGTACCAGATCACCGTGGAAATCGAAGAGTTCAAGCAGATGGGCAAGACTCTGCACATCCACGCGCTGATTCTCGTTGAACGTGACGGCCAGAAGAAAATCATCATTGGCGACAAGGGCGAGCGCATCAAGCGCATCGGCACCGAAGCGCGCAAGGATATGGAGCTGCTGTTCGACTCCAAGATCATGCTCAACCTGTGGGTCAAGGTGAAGGGCGGATGGTCCGACGATGAACGCGCACTGCGTTCGCTGGGTTACGGCGACCTGTAACAAATCTCGGTTCCTGCTAAGCCAGAGAACCCTGTGGGAGCGGGCTTGCCCGCGATGAGGAAGTAATATTCAGCATAAATGTTGAATGTGAATCCGCCATCGCGGGCAAGCCCGCTCCCACATTAGGTTTATGTTGGTCTCAAGACTGCACTCCTTCAGCGAGACACCATGTCCTCAAGCCCACCTCCCGCCCAACCCGCCTACGTCCTCCACTCCCGCGCCTATCGCGAAACCAGCGCTTTGGTGGACTTCCTCACGCCGCAAGGTCGGCTGCGGGCGGTGTTGCGCAGTGCGCGGGGCAAGGCCGGGACTCTGGCGCGGCCGTTCGTGCCGCTGGAAGTCGAGTTTCGTGGGCGCGGCGAGCTGAAAAACGTCGGGCGCATGGAAGGGGTTGGCACTGCCACCTGGATGGTTGGCGAGGCACTGTTCAGCGGCCTCTACCTCAATGAACTGCTGATCCGCCTGCTGCCTGCCGAAGATCCGCATCCAGCAGTGTTCGATCACTACGCTGCGACGTTGCTGGCCCTCGCCGAAGGCCGGCCGCTGGAGCCGTTGCTGCGCTCCTTCGAATGGCGCCTGCTCGACGACCTCGGCTACGGCTTTTCGCTGAACACCGACATCCACGGCGAGTCCATTGCTGCGGACGGTCTCTATCGTCTGCAAGTGGACGCGGGCCTTGAGCGGGTTTACCTGCTGCAACCGGGCCTGTTCAACGGCGTCGAACTGCTGGCCATGGCCGAAGCCGACTGGTCGGCCCCCGGCGCACTCTCGGCTGCCAAGCGTCTGATGCGCCAGGCACTCGCCGTTCATCTGGGCGGTCGGCCCCTCGTCAGTCGCGAGCTGTTTCGCAAGCCCTGATCTCACCGTATGCTGTGCGCCGAATCTCTCAATTCAGGAACGCATCCGTGACCACCAGCAATCGCATTCTTCTTGGCGTGAACATCGACCACGTCGCCACCTTGCGTCAGGCCCGTGGCACGCGTTACCCGGACCCGGTCAAGGCAGCGCTGGACGCGGAAGAGGCGGGCGCCGATGGCATCACCGTGCATCTGCGTGAAGACCGCCGGCACATTCAGGAGCGCGACGTGCTGCTGCTCAAGGATGTGCTGCAAACCCGCATGAACTTCGAAATGGGCGTCACCGAAGAAATGATGGCGTTCGCCGAGCGCATTCGCCCGGCGCACATCTGTCTGGTGCCGGAAACCCGTCAGGAGCTGACCACCGAAGGCGGTCTGGACGTCGCGGGGCAGGAAGCGCGGATCAAGGCAGCGGTAGAGCGTCTGTCGAAGATCGGCAGTGAAGTGTCGCTGTTCATCGATGCTGACGAGCGTCAGATCGCGGCGTCGAAGCGTGTCGGTGCGCCGGCCATTGAGCTGCACACCGGGCGTTACGCCGATGCCGAGACTCCGACCGAAATTGCTGAAGAGTTGAAGCGTGTGGCGGACGGTGTGGCATTTGGTCTGGCTCAGGGTCTGATCGTCAACGCTGGTCACGGCCTGCATTACCACAACGTTGAAGCCGTGGCGGCGATCAAGGGTATCAACGAACTGAACATCGGCCATGCGCTGGTGGCGCATGCGTTGTTCGTTGGCTTCAAGTCGGCTGTGTCCGAGATGAAAGCGCTGATCCTGGCTGCTGCTTTGAAGGGCTGAAGATCAAAAGATCGCAGCCTTCGGCAGCTCCTACCCTGGAATGCATTTCCCTGTAGGAGCTGCCGAAGGCTGCGATCTTTTGCTTTAAAGGGGTGCAGGTTCTTGCGCAGGCTTGGACTTGTCGATCCCCGGCACATGCAGATTGCCCTCGGCCACCTGGTCGCCTTCCAGCTGCGGCTGTGTCACCCAGGTCAAAATGTCGTAGTAGCGACGAATGTTCGCCACGAAGTGCACCGGCTCGCCGCCCCGGGCGTAGCCGTAGCGGGTCTTGCTGTACCACTGTTTCTGCGACAGACGTGGCAGGATCTTCTTCACATCCAGCCATTTATTCGGATTCAGCCCTTCCTTGGCCGTCAGCTTGCGCGCGTCATCCAGATGACCGCTGCCAACGTTATAGGCGGCGAGGGCGAACCACGTACGGTCCGGCTCCTGAATCGAATCGTCGAGTTGATCCTTCATATAGGCGAGGTACTTGGCGCCGCCCATGATGCTTTGCTTCGGATCGAGACGGTTGGACACGCCCATCGCCTGAGCGGTGTTCTGGGTCAGCATCATCAGCCCGCGCACGCCGGTCTTCGAGGTGACCGTCGGTTGCCACAGCGATTCCTGATAACCGATGGCGGCGAGCAGGCGCCAGTCGACTTTTTCTTTCTTGGCGTAGGCCTTGAAGTGCGGTTCGTACTTGGGCAGACGCTGCTGCAAGTGCTGGGCGAAGGTGGTGGCGCCCATGTAACCGAGCACATCGACGTGGCCGTAATAACGGTCCTTCAGACGTTGCAGGGTGCCGTTCTTCTGCACCTTGTCCAGATAAGCGTTGATCTCGTTGAGCAGGCTGTTGTCTTCGCCGGCGGCAACCGCCCAACTCTGGCTGCGCGCATCACCGAGGTCGAAAGCCACGCGGATGTTGGTGAAGTACACCTGATTCATCGCCACTTCGTTGGAGTCGACCAGGGTCAGATCGATCTGGCCTTCATCGACCATGCGCAGCAGGTCAACTACCTCGACCGCATCGGACTCTTCGTATTCGATGGCCGGAAACTTCTTTTTCAGCTCCGCCAGTTGCTCGGCGTGGGTGCTGCCCTTGAGCACCATGATCTTCTTGCCGACCAGATCACCGGCATCGGTGGGGCGTGACTGGCCGTTGCGGTAGATGATCTGCGGAGTGACTTCGAGATAGGAGTGCGAGAACCGCACCTGTTTCTTGCGATCTTCGCTGCTGACCAGGCCGGCCGCGGCCAGCACCGGGCCGTTCGGTTTGCCGATCTGGTTGAAGAGGTCGTCTAGGTTGTCGGCGGTCTCGATTTCAAGCTTGACCCCCAAATCGTCGGCGAAGCGCTTCACCAGCTCGTATTCGAAGCCGGTTTCACCGTTACGATCCTGAAAGTAGGTGGCAGGGCTGTTTCGGGTAACCACCCGCAGCACACCATCCTCCTTTACGCGCTCCAGCGTGTTGGGTTTATCAACACAGCCACTGAGCATCAGGAAGAGTCCGGTTGCGATCAGCCATTTGGCATACCGCGGACGCAAAGCCGTTGGGGAAAACATCTGCGCAGTATACGCAAAGGACCACGGGCGCCATATATCGACAGTGAAGGCCCAGTCTGCTAGCCGTCACAAAACCGAGCGAAACCCCGCAGGAACAGGGCCTTACGGCATTTTGTGACAGAAAAAATAAGCCGCGATCCCGTACCCTCGAAATTTGACTCCAAAGGCAGAAACACAGATCGAGGTCCGAGTGCAACCGTGCGTAGCGTTTCGGGTGATGTTGAGGGCGGTTTAGGCTAGAATGCACGGCCTCAAAGCACACCCCTTCCCGAGGCTGTCCCGAAGATGTTGATCCTGCGCGGCGCTCCTGCCCTTTCTGCCTTTCGCCACAGCAAACTCCTTGAGCAACTGAGCCAGATGGTTCCGGCTGTCAGCGGCTTGTATGCTGAATTCGCTCACTTCGCCGAAGTTACCGGCGTCCTGACCGGCGACGAACAGCAGGTGCTTGCGCGCCTTCTGAAGTACGGTCCAAGCGTTCCGGTTCAAGAGCCGACCGGTCGTCTGTTCCTGGTGTTGCCGCGTTTCGGCACCATCTCGCCATGGTCGAGCAAGGCCAGCGACATCGCCCGCAACTGCGGCCTGAGCAAGATCCAGCGCCTGGAACGCGGTATCGCGTTCTACGTGGCCGGCCAGTTCAGCGATGAACAGGCACAGCTGATTGCCGACGTGCTGCATGACCGCATGACCCAGATCGTTCTCGGCAACCTTGAACAGGCCGCCGGTCTGTTCAGCCACGCCGAACCGAAGCCGCTGACCGCCATCGACATCCTCGGCGGTGGTCGCGCAGCGCTGGTAAAAGCCAACACCGAGCTTGGCCTGGCCCTCGCCGAAGACGAAATCGACTATCTGGTCGACGCCTTCAACGGTTTGAATCGCAACCCGCACGACATCGAACTGATGATGTTCGCCCAGGCCAACTCCGAGCACTGCCGCCACAAGATCTTCAACGCCAGTTGGGACATCGACGGCCAGAGCCAGGAAAAAAGCCTGTTCGGCATGATCAAGAACACCTACGTGATGCACAGCGAAGGCGTTCTGTCGGCTTATAAGGACAACGCCTCGGTAATCGTCGGCAACGTTGCCGGCCGTTTCTTCCCGAACCCTGAGACCCGCCAGTACGGCGCGGTGCAGGAGCCGGTGCACATCCTGATGAAGGTTGAAACGCACAACCACCCGACCGCAATTGCCCCGTTCCCGGGCGCATCGACCGGTTCCGGCGGCGAGATTCGTGACGAAGGCGCAACCGGTCGTGGCGCCAAGCCAAAGGCTGGCCTGACCGGTTTCACCGTATCCAACCTGCAAATCCCGGGCTTTGAACAGCCGTGGGAAGTGCCGTACGGCAAGCCTGAGCGCATCGTTACTGCGCTGGACATCATGATCGAAGGCCCGCTCGGCGGCGCTGCGTTCAACAACGAATTCGGTCGTCCGGCCCTGACTGGCTACTTCCGTACTTTCGAACAATCGATCACCACCCCGCACGGCGACGAAGTCCGTGGTTACCACAAGCCGATCATGCTGGCTGGCGGTATGGGCAACATCCGTGAAGAGCACGTCAAGAAAGGCGAGATCCTCGTCGGCTCCAAGCTGATCGTGCTTGGTGGCCCGGCGATGTTGATCGGTCTGGGCGGCGGCGCTGCTTCCTCCATGGCCACCGGCACCAGCTCGGCGGATCTGGACTTCGCCTCCGTTCAGCGTGAAAACCCTGAGATGGAGCGTCGCTGCCAGGAAGTCATCGACCGTTGCTGGCAACTGGGTGACAAGAACCCGATCAGCTTCATCCACGACGTCGGCGCGGGCGGTCTGTCCAACGCCTTCCCGGAACTGGTCAACGACGGCGACCGCGGTGGCCGTTTCGAACTGCGTAACATTCCAAACGACGAGCCGGGCATGGCCCCGCACGAAATCTGGTCCAACGAATCCCAGGAACGTTACGTTCTGGCGGTCGGCCCGGCTGACTTCGAGCGCTTCCAGGCGATCTGCGAACGTGAGCGCTGCCCGTTTGCCGTTGTTGGCGAAGCCACTGCCGAACCGCAACTGACCGTCACCGACAGCCACTTCGGCAACAGCCCGGTGGACATGCCGCTGGAAGTGTTGCTGGGCAAGGCGCCGCGCATGCACCGTTCGGTGGTGCGTGAAGCCGAGATGGGCGACGATTTCGATCCGTCGAACCTCGACATCACTGAAAGCATCGAGCGCGTTCTGCATCACCCGGCCGTCGCGAGCAAGAGCTTCCTGATCACCATCGGCGACCGCACCATCACCGGCCTCGTGGCCCGTGACCAAATGGTCGGCCCGTGGCAGGTTCCAGTGGCTGACGTTGCCGTCACCGCTACCAGTTTCGACGTCTACACCGGTGAAGCGATGGCAATGGGCGAGCGTACTCCGCTGGCTCTGCTGGACGCTCCCGCGTCGGGCCGCATGGCCATCGGCGAAACCCTGACCAACATTGCCGCTTCGCGCATCAACAAGATCTCCGACATCAAACTGTCGGCGAACTGGATGTCGGCTGCCGGCCACCCGGGCGAAGACGCGCGTCTGTACGACACCGTGAAAGCGGTCGGCATGGAACTCTGCCCTGAGCTGGGCATTACCATTCCGGTGGGCAAGGACTCGATGTCCATGGCCACGCGCTGGAACGACAACGGTGAAGAAAAAACCGTGACCTCGCCGATGTCGCTGATCGTGACCGGTTTCGCGCCAGTGGCTGACATTCGTCAGACCCTGACCCCGGAACTGCGCATGGACAAAGGCACCACGGACCTGATCCTGATCGACCTCGGTCGCGGTCAGAACCGCATGGGCGCTTCGATCCTTGCACAGACCCACGGCAAGCTCGGCAATCAGGCTCCGGACGTCGATGACGCCGAAGACCTGAAAGCTTTCTTCGCGGTGATCCAGGGCCTCAACGCCGACGGTCACCTGCTGGCTTACCACGACCGTTCCGACGGTGGTCTGCTGACCTCCGTGGTGGAAATGGCCTTCGCCGGTCACTGCGGTCTGAGCCTGAACCTCGACGGTCTGGCTGAGACTTCGGCCGATATCGCTGCGATCCTGTTCAACGAAGAACTGGGCGCGGTGATCCAGGTTCGTCAGGACGCGACTCCGGATATCCTCGCGCAGTTCAGCGCTGCCGGTCTGGGCGACTGCGTGTCGGTGATCGGTCAGCCGATCAACAATGGCCAGATCAACATCACCTTCAACGGTGACACCGTGTTCGAAGGCCAGCGTCGTCTGCTGCAACGTCAGTGGGCCGAGACCAGCTACCAGATCCAGCGTCTGCGTGACAACGTCGACTGCGCCGAGCAAGAGTTCGACGTGCTGCTGGAAGAAGACAACCCGGGCCTGAGCGTCAAGCTCAGCTACGACGTCAACCAGGACATCGCCGCGCCTTACATCAAGAAAGGCATCCGCCCACA